>CAZLBV010000316.1:0-4424 GCA_964557845.1 uncultured Eubacteriales bacterium
AAAGAATTTAATGTTTTTGCACCTTCCCCGCTTCTTAGAACAATTTTTTCACAAACAGGCGGGAAAGAATTCCCGTAAAGCCGATTGACATTTTCATCAGTAATGAGAAAAGTTCTACTGCCGGGAATATTTTTGGCTGTTTCCTTAAATGGACAGTTAAACAGAATACAAGAATCCTTATTTTTTATTTCCAGCTTTTCAAGCAACCTCTAACTCCATTTTTTTCATGCATTCTCTTAGACCCATTATTTTCTTTGCTGCAGCAGCAAACATATCAGGAGGCATAGCCTGTTCCCGGTCGCTTAAAGCCTCTTCAGGCTTGTAATGAACCTCGATTATTAAACCGTCTGCTCCGGCGGCCACAGCAGCCAGACTCATGGATTCAATAAGGCTCAAACGGCCTGTTCCATGAGAAGGGTCGACAATCATCGGGAGGTGGCTTATTTCTTTTACAGCCGGTATCATGCTGAGATCAAGAGTATTGCGGGTGTATTTCTCGAAGGTACGAATCCCCCTTTCACAGAGGATAACGTTCGGGTTTCCCTCAGCCAGAATGTATTCGGCGCTGTTCAACCACTCATCAAGAGTGGAATACATGCCTCTTTTAAGAAGAACAGGCATTCCGATTTTCCCCACTTCTTTCAGAAGCGAAAAGTTCTGCATATTCCGGGCGCCTACCTGAAGAATATCGGCATATTCACATACCCATCCGGCATCCCTGGTGTCGATGACCTCAGTGACTACCGGAAGCCCGGTTTCTTCTCGAGCTTTGGCCAGAATTTTCAAACCCTTTATTCCCAATCCCTGAAATGAATAAGGAGAAGACCGGGGTTTGAAAGCCCCGCCTCGCAGCATGTTGGCGCCGGATTCTTTTACCTTCTGGGCCGTTATGATCGTTTGTTTTTCGCTTTCCACACTGCAGGGCCCGGCAATAAGGGTAAAATCCTCACCCACTCTGATGCCTCTGACATCGATAACGGTTCTTTTTTTATGGGCAAGAATTGAATAGAGTCTTGCGGAATTCTCAGTAACTATTTTTTTGAGAATAGAAGTTGAGCTTTTTTCTTTGATCGAACTTTCGGTTAAGTCCATGATAATTGTCCTCCTTTTATGCAATTGAAAATAGAAATAGACTTAAATCAGGTTATTAAAATAATGGTGGGGTGGTAAACTTATAGGGCGGAGCGGACCGCCCAATAAAAATAAAAGGAGGAAATAGAGAAAAGGAGATCCTGCATTTGTTTTAGTTTTAAAAACCTTTTCTCTTCAAGCATTTGGCTAAAATACCATAATGCTTTTTAAAATGTCAAGTAACTTGACATAATACGAGTTCCCCATTTTTTTTGGGGACCACGAAGCAGGAGGGGGAAAAGGATATGTATAAATCCCCCAGAAAGACGTAGTTTTCCCCGGCGAGGAATTTTTTAGGATCTTCTTTCTTGACAATTCATGAGAAAAGTGGTTTTATGATGGGATTATGGAACAAGAGATGAGAATTTTTACGACATTCTTAAATTCGATTCTCTCCAATTATTCCTACTATTTTGGGCCCATGGCCCAATAGAAAAATCCTACCCATTTAATCTCTCTTTAATAAAAAATCTCCATCCTAAATCTTAAAAAGAGGTGAATAATTGATGAAATCTATAACATTTAAAAATACATGTATAAAGAGCCAAAAGATAAAATCCGGTTTAGCCGGAAAAAATCTTAAACCAGGTGCCGGGAATTCTGATGAAGAGAACAGAAACAGGCGGGGAAAATCAGGGAATTGGGGGCATGTTTATGAAGCTTGAACAGATACGAAAAAATATTGATCAGATCGATTATGAAATTCTTGCTCTTCTCAACAAAAGAATGGAACTCGGACTTAGAACAAAAAAATTCAAAAACCACATCCAGGATGAAGATAGAGAAAAACAGGTGCTGCGGCGGATGAAAAAACATGGCCGTAATCTTCAACTTATCGAGAGTGATTTCGTAGAAAAGCTTTTTTGGGAGGTTATAAAGAGAAACCGCAAAATACAGGAACAAGATAAAAGACTCATCGGATTTCAGGGTGATCACGGCGCTTTCAGTGAAGCGGCAGCTAAATATTATGACCCACATCTAGTTACGATCCCCTGCCATGAATTTTCCGATGTGTTTGAAGGTGTCCAGGAAGGCTATCTGGATTTAGGTATCGTTCCTGTGGAAAACTCGCTGGGAGGTTCTATCAGCCAGGTAAATGAACAGCTCATAGAAAGCAGCTTAAAAGTAATAGCAGCAGTTAAACTGCAGATAAACCATTGTCTCCTTGCCCTTCCTGAAGCTCACTTTAAAGAAATAAAGACGGTTTATTCTCATCCCCAGGCTCTTTCCCAATGCCGCTTATTCTTGAAACAAAAATGTCTGGAAAGCAGGCCCTTTTATGACACTGCCGGTGCTGCTAAAATGATAAAAAAAGAGGAATTAAAAACAGCAGCGGCAATTGCCAGCCATCTATGTGGAAATCTCTATAATTTAAAAATAATAAAAGTCCATATTGAGGATAATCCCTCCAACTTTACCAGATTTTTCATTCTGGCCAAAGAAGAGAAAAGAACTGAGGCTAATAGGTGTTCGATCATTTTTTCATTACCCCATCAGGCCGGAGCATTATTTTCAATCCTCGAGATATTCGCCAGGGCCAAAATAAATCTGACAAGGGTTGAATCCTTTCCTCAGAGGAAATATCTGGGTTTTTATGTCTTCTTTTTGGATTTCGAAAGGAAAGAAAATTTAAATCAAATTTCCAAGATTCTTGAACAAGTCAGGTCAAAAACAAAGATGATGAAATATCTTGGATGCTACCAAGAGGAGGTGTTCCAATGAAAATAGCAATTTTAGGAGTCGGTCATATGGGAACATGGCTGGCCGGAGCGCTGGCCGGAAATAACCATAGTATGTGCATTTATGATGTGGATCATACCAAAACAGAAAAGATCAACAATGTCGCTGTCCTGGAAAACATCTCGGAACTCAGGGATTTCCATCCTGATATCCTCATAAATGCAGTCAGTCTTCAAAATACCATCAATGCATACAAATCAGCAGAACCTTATATTCCAGCCGAATGCCTGATAGCTGATGTGGCCTCGGTAAAATCAGGAATTGCCGAATATTACAAAAGCTGTAAATTTCGCTTTGTCTCAGTTCATCCCATGTTTGGTCCAACTTTTGCCAATGTGGAAAGATTAGAGGACGAAAATGTGATTATCATCAGTGAATCTGACCAAATTGGCGCCGGATTTTTCCGGAATTTTTTTGATAAAAAAGGACTGAAGGTTTTCTCATATTCATTTGAAGAACATGACCGGATGATCGCTTACTCACTGGTTCTCCCATTTGCATCAACTATAGTCTTCGCCGCTTGCATGAACAGCTCTGCTGTTCCCGGCACTACTTTTAAAAAGCACAAGGAAATCGCCCGAGGCCTTCTCTCGGAAGATGATTTCCTCCTGACAGAGATCCTCTTCAGTCCCTATTCTATCCAGCAGCTTGAAAAGGTCAGCACCCGCCTTGAATTTCTCAAACACGTGATCAAGGCAAAGGATATCGAAGAAGCACATAAGTTTTTGCACGGTTTAAGAGAAAATGTTTCCGACAGCTTCCCAGAAAGTTGATTTAGTCCGGATAGGATTTATGGCAGGAAATGTGAAATGGGTGACCCCCATCCCCGATCCCCAACAAAAAGAGGAGGAGTCTGAATGAGGAAATCTATGCATTCTGCGATTCCTTTGTTCCACCAGGAAGTTTCGTGGACGATTCCCCTCTCTTTTTACCCCATTCTCTTTAACGCCTACAAATAACAGGTTTGAATTATTTAAAAACGTGGTATATTATTTGTTTAAAGATTAAACCCGGCTAATCAGGTTTATACTTATGAGAAAGCCGTTTTAGAGAAAAGCCGGTTAAAAACATTATAAGGAGAACAGGATGATTAAAAAAAAGAGTTTTTACACGATCCTGGGATTTTTCATTATTACTCTATTGTTATTAAACGGATGCAGCCCTGAAGAAAAAATTGTTGAAAAGCAGATGATTCAGCTGGGCGAGGACGATATCCGTGAGGCAGACGATGCGGTTTACCGTACCCGGCAGAGGGGTGAGAGAACCTATTCTTATCTGGCCGCGGATCTATCCGGATACGCCAAACCAGCCTCCTTGGATGAGTTCACCACTCACTTTCATACCCCACCCATCCGTCAAGACAGAACCGGAACCTGCTGGTGCTTTGCTACCACTTCATTTTTAGAGTCAGAGCTTAAACGTCTGGGCAAGGGAGAATTTAAGCTTTCTGAAATGTACACGGTTTACTGGGAATTCTTGGAAAAGGCCCGGGGATTCATACAAAAAAAAGGAGATCAACAATTTGTCATGGGGTCGGAACACAATGCCGTTAT
>CAZLBV010000317.1:0-2693 GCA_964557845.1 uncultured Eubacteriales bacterium
AGTCTCCGACATTCCCTCACATACACTGATAATGTCAATATAAATAAAAAAATGGCACTTGTCTATCCTCTTGACATCCGCCTTCTAATGGGCGACCCCGTTTTACCGTTTTATTATTTCTTCTCAGGCGGCGGTGGAGGGACGGGGGTGAGATTTTCCTGGTCGATGACCGCCCGGTTCCACCATTCCGGCGTCTCTACCCGGCCGACTTTCCGGGCCTCGGGATCATAAATGCGGAAGTGGTTGTACTTGACAAGCAGCGCGTCTCCCAGATCCCACCAGGCATTAATAACGGAATTAGCGTTATTGATGGAGAAATCTGTGAGAAACTGCCTGGCTTCAGCAGGATCCGTCGCAAATAACTCCAGCGCGGCTTCATCTATAATGGGAATGTTCCTGCACGCATTCCCTTCCCATTTCTCTTGTGCTTTCTTGACGTCCTCTATGGCATAAGAATAGACCACCTGAGTATGGAAATCGACATAATCCGATGCCCACCGGGCTGAGTCTCTATTTAAAACATAATGGTCTCCGACTTGAAAAGAATCGGGAATCTCATTAACGCCGCAATAAACAGGCATATAACAAGCCGTGTCCTGGGCTCCAAAGGACAGCCATAAAATCCCGCCAATGGGGTCAGGCAGCCATCCCCGGCATTGGGTTAAGGTGGTATATTCAACGTTATTCACACAAATACAGCGCGGGCCGTTATACCGCTCTTCATCCACGGTAAATCCCTGGTAGTAGTTGGGATTGGCAAAAGGACCTCCCTTGATGCCTTCCGTTGGATCAAACAAAGCGTCCTGGTATTTGTCCCGGGTGATCGCCATGACATCACGGGCGGATAATTTTTTGTCCGGTTTAACGGAGAATGGAAAATCCATGCTCTCTGTCTCCGGCCCAAGATTCATGGACGGAGCGACCAGGTTGAAAAACCGCCAGAGCCGTCCTCTTCTCCCCTGCGTATTTGCAGCGGTTCCGTGTGTCGGCGAATAGGCTTTTTTCCAGTTAAACGCCTCGCCGCTTTCCGGGTCAAAATAGCCGTTATCAATGGCGTAGGAGATGGCATTGGAAGAAGCCATAAAATAGTCCTCATTATCCCTATTGATCTCGCCGATACGCGATTCATTAGGAGTAACACTAACATGGTCGTCCGGGACCCGCTGCGCGCACCATATGGCTCCGGGCTTGCCGCTTTCCGGAGTCCATAGGGGTCCGACCGGCATGATCTCGAAAATCCAAACCTCATCAGGATCAGACACAGCCAGCATCTCTCCCCCGTCATTGAATCCATAGCCATATGTTGTTCCCAGATCTCCCATGATCTGGATGGCCTCTCTCGCGGTTGCGGCTCTTTCCATAGCGACCAGAGTCAGCATAGTGAGATCAAATTTAGCCGACGGGGTCGGATTCCTCATCTTCTTCTGACAGCCGATGGTCGATTCTCCAAAGGCCACCTGGTTTTCATTCATATACCCGAACATCCCATGAATATACGCATATGTGTGCGGGACCTGAGGAATATCCAGGCCCGTATAATCATCTTTAATCCTTTCCCACTTTACACCTTGTTCAGGGGGCCACGTCTTGTACTGACTGATATGGTAGATCTTTCGGACATCTCCTTCCTCATGGTCAGCGGCCGGGACGTACCGGAAGGTCCAGTCGCAAATACCGCAGTCACACGTGTGAGTGGTCATGGTCGAGCCGTCAGCCGAAGCATCTTTCCCCACCAGGATCGAAGTACAGCCCTCCCAGTACTCATATCCCTCCAGGCTCTCCTTTTCAACATCCATCGCCTGGATGACAAAAGCGCTCACTACTACCAGCGCCAGTGCAATCAGGCCGAAAAACGTTAATGCTCTTTTTAAATGCATCCTTAACCTCCTTTGATATGGCGATGAATACGCAGGAAGCTCTTAGTATAATGATGATCACCGGTGCTGGGGAAAAATTCAGAAGATACATCAACACAGGTAACTTGAAACAGCTGCGAGACAGTTTTTGGCCGCCCTTCAATATCCATCGTCAAAGAAAATTTATCATAGGCGGCAAAGCGGGTCAATGCTAAAACACATAATTGGGATGTTCGCTTTAAAAAGGTGTGCAAGCTGGGTTGGAGATTCGAGAATCAATATTCAAGATAAAAAGGGAAAAGCAAAATTCTATCATGTGAAGCACCTTCTAAAGACAATCGATAGATTGGAGTCAGAACATGACGCAATTGAGTAACAAATATACATACAGAGTTATTGGCCTGCCAATGCATGCCTGCGGGTCACATAATAAAAAGATGGTTCTATTTCTGCAGCAGCACCAGGCCGCTGAAAAGGTCCTTATTCTCACGGATTCGGGTTTCATTGCCGTAAACGCAGATCACATCCTGTTTCAGGATCTCCGAGATCATGTCAGCCATCTCACGCAGGTCGGACGCGGTTGTCTGAAGCACCCGGTCTCTGTCCTTCTGGAGCTCTTCCGCTGTGGTCTTCTCAAAATAATACTGTACCGCCATGTCCCCCTTCCGGGAAGGAGTTAAAGGATTATCTAAATTGGAGATGGTCCCGATGATGTACCGGGTCATCCCCGTCTTATCCGCATCGAAATTTTCCAGGTATTGAGCTGCGGCGTCGTAATTATCCAGAGTTTCTTTGAGATTGGGATCGCGGTAGGACATAAAAAAGAGCGGCCCGCTT
>CAZLBV010000318.1:0-4579 GCA_964557845.1 uncultured Eubacteriales bacterium
TCCTTTCTTCGGAAAAGAATTGTTGGGATTAAGATATATCTTTTTATTGGGTCGGCCTATTTTGCTAATAATTCAGGCTTATTTTTTCATGTCTTTGTCAAAGCTAACACCAGCCGCTTCAAAATTGACCGACCGCACGAATTCCAGTGATTCCTTTGCTCCATATTCACGATCCATTCCGTTATCCTCCCACTCAACGGACAGCGGCCCCGTGTAGTTGATACTGTTAAGTTCCCGGATGATCTCTTCAAAATCAACATCTCCATGCCCGAGAGAACGGAAATTCCAACCTCGGCGCAGATCACCAAAGGGTAGATGGGAACCCAAAATCCCTGCCTTGCCATCCAGTGTGACTGCTACATCTTTCATATGGACATGATAGATCCGGTCGGCGAATTCACGGATGAAGAGCTGTGGCTGTATCCCCTGCCAGACAAGATGGCTTGGATCAAAATTCAAGCCTAATGCTGGCCGGTTATCAAAAGTGTCGAACAAACGGCGTGTAGTATAGACATCAAATGCTATCTCTGTAGGGTGGACTTCCAGGGCAAATTTGACGCCGCATCGGTCGAACTCATCCAGGATCGGAGTCCAATATTCTTTTATGGCGTCAAAACCTTCCTGTACCATTTTCTCTGTGGTGGGCGGAAAGGAATACCAGAATTTCCAGATGGGAGATCCCATGAATCCATTGACCACTTTACACCCCATTTTTTCTGCCGCTCGGGCTGTAGCTTTCATCTCTTCTATCGCCCAAGCCCGCAGTTCATCGGGTTTTCCCTGAACTGCTTTGGGAGCAAAAACATCCAAGCGGGAATCATAGAGGTCACCCACACACTGCCCTGCTAGATGAGCCCCCAATGCCCAGCATTTCAAATTATGTTTTTCCAAGATTTCTTTTTTCCCCTGTACATAGGGCTCACTGGTTTCCGCCTTTGTCACCTCCATATGATCTCCCCAGCAAGCGATCTCTAATCCGTCATATCCCCAAGCCTCGGCTTTATTACACATCTCTTCAAAGGAAAGATCCGACCACTGCCCGGTGAATAAAGTTATTTGTCTATTCATTCTATCCTCCGTCTAGAAGTTTATCCAAGTGGCTCCCTTATTAGAGCTCCCAACACATTTTTCAATAAATCTCACCCCCTGAATTCCCTCTTCGATCCCTGGAAAATCCAGGTCATCTTCAGTCAGAGTCTCCCCCGCTATCTTTTTTCTTATTGCGTCAATAAAAACTGAATAGATATTGGCAAAAGCCTCGAAGTAACCTTCAGGATGCCCGGAGGGAATCCGGGAAAGCCTCTGGGCTCGAAGCGACATCTGATCCCTCCCGCGGGAGATGATCTCCGTGGGTTTATCTATATAAGAGATCCGGCAGTGATTAGGGGTTTCCTGACACCACTCCACGCCTGCTTTTGAACCGAAGATCCTTATTCGGAAGGGATTATCATTTCCTACCGCGATCTGGGAACTCCAATATAATCCCTTGGCTCCCTGGTCATATTCAAGCAAAATAGAAGCGTTATCATCCAAAGGCCGGGATGGAATGATACTGTCCAGTCGGGCACATAAGGATCTGATCTTCAACCCGGTCAGATAAGACACCATATTCTCGATATGACTGCCGATATCCCCCACACAATTGGATATTCCGGCCTGGGAAGGATCGGTCCGCCAAGCAGCCTGTTTCTGTCCGGTTTTTTCCAATTCAGTCGCCAGCCAATCTTGCGGGTATTCCCCCTGGATGAAACGGACATCTCCCAGAACTCCTTGAGCGATCAAATCGCGGATATGTTTAATGATGGGATAGCCCGTGTAGGTATAAGTCACACAGAAAAGAAGATCATTATTACGGCTCAATTCCGCCAGCTCATAGGCATCTTCGCTCCTGGTGGTTACTGGTTTATCACAGACTACGTGAAATCCATTCTCTAAGGCAGCCTTAGCAATGGCATAATGAAATTTATTCGGTGTCACAATGATCAAAAAATCGATCCTGTCTTGTCTTTTGCTTTCTGTTTCCAGCATCTCCTCATAGCTTCTGTACAGCCTGTCTTCGTTTATACCCAGCTGTTTGCCTGTGATTTTTGTGTTGTCAAAATCCCGTGAAAAGCAGCCGGCTGTAATTTCTGCTTTGCCGTCCATGGCTATGGATTTACGATGGACATCACCTATAAAGGCGCCCTGGCCTCCTCCGATCATTCCATATTTTAATTTTTCTCCGGTCTCAAGAAAATCCTGCCCTTCAATCATGATCATACCTCCTAATGTCTTCAAAAAACCTGTATGATTTTATTTTCTAAATATAAATCTACACTTATCCGGTATTTATTTTTCAAGCATATCTTTAATTTTTTTCACTGCCACTTCAGCTTCGGCCTTTAAAGATTCATCCTTGAGTAAAAGCTCTGCCAGAGCCAGAGCATCCCGGCAGGCGAACTGAGGGAGCACACCCAAAACCGCAATTTTTTCTTCAGTTCTTTGAGCGATCTTTACCGACTCACTGAGGTCTTTGACCGCATCTTCCGGGGCCCTGAATCTATCCATTTCTACCTGGCGGATGAAAGCTTGAAGAGCCACAACATGAAGGGCCCTGTCATCAATCTGGGAAGCGATGTTAAAAAGATCGTCCCTGGGCGTAGAAGTAGGCCAATCAGCTAGAGCATAAACCGCCGCTTTTCTGAGGACAGGATCTTCATGGAACATATCCTTTCTGAGAATAGTAAGGGTACTGTCATCGCCGATCTTTCCAAGTACCCAATAAAGTCGGGCTCTTAATTCCGGCTGAGCAACCCGAGATAATCTGGAAACAATGATATTACCTTGCTCTGAGATAGGTTGCATCTTTCCGGCAACCTTGGCCACGGTTATGATCATTTCATTACTTTCTCTGCCTTCCACAGCCATCATCAGAATATCAAGCAGTTGAGGCAAATCTTCGGGTTGGGAGACATTTTTAAGTGTCTTGATAGCCAGGAGACGGTTCGCTGAATCAGGTGATCCGGCAATATCCATTAAGATTGTTTTACCCGAATAAATTTGTCTCTCCCCAATGCTCATGATATATTCGGCCTGGACTTCAGGTGACAGATCTTTGGCCACATGGTCCAGAATAACACTGTCGATATCTCCTCCGCTCATGTTCCATAGACATTCACGGACATCCTGCTGCTCCTCTCCGCGGGTTTTTGCAGCCAGCTGTGCCAACAGTTCTATAGATGAGGAATGATCTACTTGCTGCAAGTCACTAGGTTCATTATCCCAGTAATGAAGCGCTGCCGAACGCATGGATTTATCCTCATGGTGTAAACTTGCGGTAACTGCCGATAAAACCTCCGGCGTTTTAAATTTGGTCAGGACAGAAAGAAGATATACATTATAGGGATTAGGCAGCTTCGGCAGCATAGCAATAAAAGGCTCGATCGAGCCAATATCACAACATCCTGGGATCATTTGGATGGCATAAGGGAATAAAGCCCTTTCCTTTCCCTGGAGAATATTCCAGATGATCGCTTTCCCATATATACCTGCTGACTTGATCTTTCCTGAAAGAGCGGCTCCTCTGATAGTTTCTATCAGGCCGCTGTGATTGAACAGGTCTCCGTATATCACCACCGCAGTTTCTTTATTTCCAGATGACATGGCTCTTTCTGCATAAATTAAAAGCGATTCCGCCACCTGGATTTGCAGAATCCCTGTGGTTTCATCTAAAGCACTTCTAAGAATTGCAATAGACTTAAGATCTCCAATCTTTCCCAGTGCTTGCACAGAAGCAGTGGCCAGATCGCTATCGGATCCAAACAGCATTTGTTCAAGATGCGGTACCGCCTCTTCGACTTTCCTTTTTCCCAGTGAAGAGACCGCTCCCAGCTGGATCTTTTTTTGGTTTAAGGCTAATGAATCCAGCAAAGCCTTATCCGCGTCCGCTCCCGGGATCTTTTCCAGAGCGTAGCGGGCGGAATCCGCAGTGTTCTCATCAGCCAGCATTTTCTTTAATGCCGGCACACTGGCAGCGCTACCAAAAACACGAAGATGGCGGCACATCTCCATTTTTGCAGCTGCTGTGGCATCTGAGTTCAGAAATGCGATCAATTCAGCTTCTATAGCATCCCGATACTCAGGCATCAAACGGTATTTTCTTAAGAGCATATTCAAGCGAAGAACTGCATCATCATTTTGTCCCTGCTGGTACTCTTCGAGAGAAGTTAAAATGCTTTTTAGCTCATCTATGGGAGAGTAAATATCCTGACTGGTAAGCCAGATGTTTAGGAGAACTAAAAGGCATGTAAAAAATACCGGCAACCGCCAAATGCTTTTTATTCGAGGTATATTTGTATAAATCATCTTTAACTCATCCTCTATCCGAAGATCCACGGGCTTCGGTAGGATCGGCTGAGAAGCCGGTCAGCCTCGGGATCATTCAGGATCTTTTCCGTGTTTGGATCAAAACTGATTTTTCGGCCTAATTCTATGGAGATCACTCCCAGATGGCCGACACTGGCTGATCTGTGCGCCACTTCAGCCGGAGTAATGGTGGGCCGGCGGGTTTTGACACAATCCAGGAAATTCTGATAGTGAT
>CAZLBV010000319.1:0-5243 GCA_964557845.1 uncultured Eubacteriales bacterium
AAGGGGATATGGGGCAAGGAGCTTGAGTTTCTTTGATCGGTTCGTCTTTCAGAGAAGGACCGGTCACCCCAAGACTGCTGATGTATATGATTTTTTGGGGGGCGATGCGCTGGGATACCAATGATTCGAACAGGCTGCGGGTACCGTCACGATTGATCTTATCATAATCAGATAATTTATTGGTCTTGGTACACCCGGCGCTGTGGATGATATAATTTAAGTCGGAAGGCAACTTAGGTATTGAGAAAAGATCTCCTTTAAGGTATTGGATATCCAGATCTTTAAGCCATTTTGGATGATCAAGGTCTCTAACCAATGCGTAGACTTCATAGTCATTATTATTAGAACAATGTTCGACGATATGGCTTCCGATGAATCCTGTCCCACCGGTGATGAAGATCTTTTTCATGAATATACAGCAAAATTATCTTAACGAAATTCTTTATAGAAATTTATTATTATATAAATTAATTTATATTTTACTATAAAGGGTGGAGAATATAAACTGTTTATACAGATTATTTTATGCGGCATAATTTATTTTGCAGTTGGAATTAATATAAATTAAAATAAATGTAGAAGCAAAATGATGATCACTCGAAAAAAGGGAGGTTGAGTACATGAATAAAAGAATTAGATTGGTTTTGCTCTTGTTTACACTTTGTGTCTTTGTGCTTTCAATGGGATGTCAGAAACAGGATTCAGCCTGGAAAGGGACCATCAGTGAAGAAAACGGAATGACTATCGTAAAAAATCCCAAAGAACCGATATATGGCGCGGATATTTTTTCGCTGAAAGAAGAGCTGGCTATCACTGATGATGCGGGAGGAGAAGAGTGCATCTTTGCTCAGATCAGAGGGATTGATGTGGATGAATCTGGCAAGATTTATATCCTTGATTTTAATGAATCCCACGTTTATATCTTCAATTCCAATGGGACTTATATTAAAACCTTTGGAAGGAAAGGGCAAGGTCCGGGCGAGTTGGATATGCCCATGACAATTAAAATTATTGATAGAAACAAAGTTGCCGTTGGAAATTTTAACAAAGGTATGATTTTTTATGACCTGGAAGGAAATTTTATCCATGAAATCCATACAGAGAAATCAGGAGCAAGAGGTGTGGAGATAGATAATGATTATAATTTATACGGAGTTCTTATTGTCCCTGAAGAGGAGGATCCGAGATTTGAGTTTATTAAATTCGATCCTGAGATGAATAGACTCTGTTCTTTTGGTTCATCACCGCTGCCTACAGCCAGAAAAGAAGGATTTAATCCTTTTGGTGGTGCTTTAAGATATGCCATTCGTCGGGATAATTTTGTTATTTCCGGAGATCCTCAAACATATGAGATCAATGTCTATGATCCCACAGGCAATTTGATCAGGAAAATATCCAAAGAATACGATCCAGTAGAAATAACGCAAGAAGAAAAAGATAGAGTCATGGAACGGATGTCTCCCGATATTAAAGTATCTATCCCCAAATATCATAATCCGTATAATTGGTTTATTGTCGATGATGAAGGCCGCCTTTATGTTACAACCCACGAACAGGTAGAGGAAGGAGAAGGATTTTATTATGACGTTTTCGATCCAGAAGGAAAATGCCTGGTAAAAATCCCTCTTAAAAGCAGACCTCAAATTATAAAAAAGAATAAGCTCTACACTGTCGAATCAGATGAAGAAGGATTTCTTACGGTAAAACGTTACCGGATCGATTGGAAAATTTGAGTTAGGAATTAAAAGGTCTTAAGTCCCCCGGTTTTGATAAAAAAATAGTCGTCGAATTATTTTTTATGTTTAATTACACTTAAATTAATAACGTCTGCTTCCGCCAAAACCGCCGCCTCTGTTGTCATTACGGGGCCTGGCTTCGTTTACTTTAAGGGCGCTGCCGTTCAAGCTTTTCCCGTTGAGACCTGAAATGGCTGCTCTGGCTTCTTGATTAGCCGGCATCTCAACAAATCCAAATCCTCTTGAATCACCGGAATATCTGTCCGTAATGATCTTGGCGGTTGTGACCTGACCGAAATCCTCGAAAGCTTTCCGGAGATCATTTTCCTTGGTGTCGCTGGATAAATTACCTACATAAATGTTCATTTTACTTCCTTGTATTGTTATTTTTTGGGGGGATATAAAACTAAATCGTTGAAATGTTCCCTAATCCCTCATGAAGATTATCTGAGAACAGTACTCTCTAGAAAATTTCACTTTCAACACATATACCATAGCATACCTAGAGATATTAGTCAATTTTAATATGGAGTTGTTATCCTTTATATTTCATGATATATAAACTTTAGATGAATATTATCGGAGGGATTGGAATGAAAAAAAAGAAATTCTACTATTTAATGCTTTTGACTTTTTGCCTCATGTTTTTTTTAAACTGTGGCGGGCCTCAATCGGAAGATACAGAGTTTTCCGGACCGCGTTTTGCCATTTCCTTTGATCAAGATGTGCTGGATGAGAGCCAGGACGGCCGGATTCTGCTGATGCTTTCCATTGATGACAGCAGAGAACCACGTTTCCAGATAAGCGATGGCCCGAACACGCAGTTAATTTATGGAATTGATGTTGAAGAATTGGCGCCGGGTGAAGAAGCCGTAATTGATGCCAGTGTCTTTGGATACCCTCTTCACAGCTTGGCAAGCATTCCCGCCGGCGAATATCATGTTCAGGCCCTTCTCAACCGTTATGAGACCTTTCACCGTTCCGACGGCCATGTGGTCAAACTTCCACCGGATAAAGGGGAAGGCCAGCATTGGAACAGCAAACCGGGGAATCTCTACAGCACTCCTCAGGCTATACGTATCGATCCAAAAGAAAACAAAACCATCCAGATAAAGCTGGATATGACTATTCCTCCCATCGAACCCCCTCAGGATACCAAATATATCAAACACATAAAGATGCAGAGCAAGCTGCTTACCGAATTTTGGGGCCGTCCCATGTATTTGGGCGCCTGTGTGCTTTTGCCTCATGGTTTTGATGAACATACCGAAGCTAACTATCCACTGATGGTCTTTCACGGACATTTTCCCTATACATTTGGGGGATTCCGGGAAGAACCGCCGGATCCGGATCTTGAACCTGAGTACAGCGCGCGCTTTGACTGGGAAGGATACAATAAAACCCAGCAAGAGTATGCCTATGAATTCTATAAGTACTGGATCGCTCCGGATACGCCAAGATTTCTTATCATTGAGATCCAGCATGCCAATCCCTACTATGATGATTCCTACGCGGTTAATTCCGCCAATCTCGGTCCTTACGGCGACGCCATTACCTATGAGCTGATCCCCTATGTGGAAGAGCAGTTTAGGGGGATCGGAGAAGGGTGGGCCCGTTTCCTGTATGGAGGCTCCACCGGTGGATGGGAAGCCTTGGCTGTGCAGGTTTTTTATCCGGATGATTACAATGGCTGTTTTGCTGCCTGCCCGGATCCCATTGATTTTAGGGCCTATACGGTAGTCAATATATATGAGGATAAAAACGCTTATTTTCTCGAAAGCACATTCAAGAAGACTCCCAGGCCGGGACAGAGAGATTATCTCGGTCATATAAGCTGTACCCTGGAGGAAACCAATCATAGGGAACTAGTTCTCGGCACCAACTCCCGCTCCGGTGACCAGTGGGATATCTGGGAGGCGGTGTATTCACCGGTAGGGGAGAACGGGTATCCCATGCGTATCTGGGATAAACTTACCGGTGAGATCGATCATTCAGTGGCGGAATACTGGAGGGAAAATTATGACATAGGCTATATCCTAAGAAGAGACTGGAAGACTTTAGGGCCAAAACTGAAGGGAAAACTCCGGATATACTGTGGAGACATGGACAACTACTATTTGAATAATGCTGTTTATCTGGTAGAAGAGTTTCTGGAAAGCACCACAGATCCTTATTATGATGGTGAAGTGGATTACGGCGACCGGGCCGAGCACTGCTGGAACGGTGATCATGAAAGACCCAATGCTACTTCCCGGCTTAGATACAACCAGATGTATGTTCCCATAATCCTGGACCGGATCAAAAAGACGGCACCTGAGGGCGCCGACCTAACTTCCTGGCTACACTGAATTATCAGTAAAATAGGCCGATCCATATTTTGAATAGTCTAAGTGAAAGAATTTAAGTCATTCATTGATTATCATATTCATCCATCAACTTGGAATTATCAATCATCGGCCTCTTTTACCCCTTCGGGGCAGCCCAATCTCAGCACAAACACCTTACTGCCCTGAGTTCGAGGTATTAAACATACATCTTCACTCAGGTCAGCTTGTGTTTGCACCAACCTTGGGCCGCTGATAATTCAGACATATGCGCATATTCGCACAATGTTGCAATTGTGCCTCCTTTTCACCTGCTGATGTCTCGTGAAAACACTAACCTAAGTCCGCTTATAACCCAGGCTTAACGCGTTTTAGAAAAACATGAAATTCCTTTGGAAATATCTTTGGTTTTGAAAATAATGGTTTATTCTATTTAAGATTTTTCGTAATCTATATGTCGATTTATAATTTATTTAAATGAATATTATGTGTAGAAAAAGAAACAAACCAGCAAGACAGACCGTTCGGGTTTCTGGAATCGATCTGCCTATTGATATTTATCTTGAAAACCGGAATAATTCACGGGTTTCTCTGGGGAAGAGAGCAGTACATATCCGTTTTCCTTACTGGCTGTCCAAACATGAGAAAGAGCAGCAAATTCAGCAGTTTTTGGAATGGGCTCGAAAAAAAGTAATCGAAAAAGCCAGTCAGGCAGCCAGGGAAAAACCACGAAGATATAAAAACGGAGATAGGCTGCAGGTTGGAGGAGACCAATATCAAATCAATATCGATTATAAAGACAGAAAAAGCGGGACAGCCAGAATAAATGGTCATATGATCCATATAATTCTTCCAGAAGGCCTTAATCATGATGGCCGCAGTGATATGATCGAAACACTTATCAGCCGCTGTCTGGCTGCCCATTATCTTCCTTGGGTCTCAGAGAAGATCCACAATTTAAACCAAAAATATTTCAAACAGCGTATCAATCGGGTCACATTAAAAAACACAAAAACCCGCTGGGGAAGCTGTTCCCAGAAAGGAAATATCAACCTTTCCACCCGGATTCTGTTTGCCCCTGAAGAAGTGATCGATTATGTTTGTGTGCATGAGCTGGCTCATCTGAAAGTACCTGATCATTCAAAAAAATTCTGGAGTCTGGTTGAATCTGTAATCCCGGATT
>CAZLBV010000320.1:0-6712 GCA_964557845.1 uncultured Eubacteriales bacterium
TGGACATGGGATGGCGGCTGCGGCCTCGCCGTGGCAGCGACCTCGGCGCTTGAATAATCCAGATTTCTGAATCATCAGTAAAATAGGCCGCCATTACAAAATTTGTTCCCGATGACGGCGTTTTATTTATTAAGGAGGGTTTTGAATCCATTTTCATCGAGAAGGGGAATATCAAGGGATCTGGCTTTATCGAGTTTTGATCCAGGTTCCGTACCTACGATCACGTAGTCTGTATTTTTACTGACAGATGAAGTAACGGTTCCTCCCATGGCCTCGATCCTCTCCTTTGCTTGATCCCTGGAAAAGCTCTCCAGCTTTCCGGTGATGACAAATGTCATCCTTGAGAACGGTTGTTTTTCAGGTTTTTCTGCCGGTCGGGAAGAAAAATTCAATCCGGCGCTCCTTAATCTATTTATAAGATCGATGTTTTCCGGCTGCCGGAAAAAGAATACGATGCTTTCCGCGACTTTAGGGCCGACATCGTTCAAATTGATCAATTCTTCCTCTGTTGCCTGTGATAAGCTGTCCATGGTATCGAAGCGGGTGGCAAGAGTCTGGGCTGTTCTTTCTCCCACATGACGGATTCCCAGTGCATAGATTAACCGGACAAGGCTGTTATTTTTGGAGGCTTCGATCTCATCGATAAGATTTTGGGAGCTTTTTTCACCCATACGCTCAAGTTTAACTAGATCTTCTCTTTTTAAAGAATAAATATCTGCCAGATTATTGATCAAGTTTTCTCTCATGAGTTGATCGACCAGAGATTCTCCTAGGCCCTCGATATTCATGGCTCTTCTTGAGGAAAAATGGAGGAGTGACTCTCTTAGTATCGCCGGGCAGGAAGGATTGATGCAGCGGGAAACAGCTTCATTTTCAGGTTTGAAAACTCGTGATGAACATACGGGACAATATTCCGGAAACTCGAACTTTTTTTCTTTTCCGGAACGCCGGTCTTTCATGACTGAGACGACTTTGGGAATGACATCTCCGCTTCTCTCTATTAAAATATGATCATTTATTCTTATATCCTTCCGTTCAATTTCGTCCTGATTATGTAAGGTGGCCCGGCTGATAGTGATACCAGAAAGTTTTACTGGTTCCAAAACAGCAACAGGTGTGAGGGCGCCGGTTCTCCCCACCTGGATAATGATATCTTTGACCCTGGTGGTAGCTTGCCGGGCGGGAAATTTAAAGGAAATAGCCCAACGAGGAAACTTGGCAGTGAAGCCCAACCGGTTTTGCTGTTTGGTAGAATTAACTTTGATCACGATTCCATCTACCTCATAGTCCAGGCTGTCTCTTCTTTCCTTCCATTTATTGTAAAATTCAAGGACCTCATTGAGATTTGAGCACAGAGTTGATTCCGGATTTATCTTAAATCCCATTTCTTTAAGGCTTTGTAAGACCTTCCACTGGGACTCCGGTTGCTTTCCATTTTGGAAGAGGGAATAGAGAAAGATATCCAATTTTCGGGAAGCCACCACTTTAGGATCGAGCATACGGATCGACCCTGCGGCGGCGTTTCGGGTGTTGGCAAAAATGGATTCGTTTTTTTGGGTCCGTTCTTTGTTGATCTGAATAAAAGATTTAAAGGGAAGATATATTTCTCCTCTTACCTCTACATCTCTGCTGTCCGGGATTCTAAGCGGAAGGCTTCGGATGGTTTTAACGTTTGCTGTTACATCATCTCCCCGTATTCCGTCTCCTCGGGTAACTGCCTGGACAAGTTTCTGCCCGGAATACAAAACAGAAATACCTACTCCATCTATTTTTAGTTCAGCCGTATATTGTATTTTCTCTAACGGAAGGATCTTTTTTATGCGTTCTTCGAATTCTTCTAACTCTTCAAATGAATAACAATTATCTAAACTGAGCATGGGAGTTTTATGTTCTACAGTTGGGAAACCTTCAATGGTTTGTTCTCCAACACGCTGTGTCGGGGAATCGGATGTAATCAGTTCAGGGAATTGTTCTTCTAGGGCCTCAAGCTTTTTAACTAAGAGATCGAATTCATAATCTGAGATCTGGGGATCGTTATCCACATAATATTTTTTCTCATGATAGATGATCTTTTCCCGAAGAGCCTTAATTTGTGCTTCTGCTTCTTTTTTTGAGATAGATTTATTCATTCTTCTTACACCTATTAAAAATAGACACTTATATTGAATATAGATGAGATAAGCTAAAAGTTCAATCTTATTTAGTCAGGGGTCATAACTTCTTATTCACTCATTTACTCATATAACCATCCCACTCATTTTCCTGTATATCTCTATCCACCCATTCTCATATCCACTCATTCGCTTTCTTATTTTATGGGTATGTATATGTATGAAATATAAAAAAAAGGCCCGCCTTTTCCTCATCTTTTAAATAGGCGGGCCTGCTATGATTTATTAATTGTTTAAGATTTATCCTAAGCCCAGTTTGGTTTTTGTTGCATCAATGAGGGCCTGGAATTTATCTAAATAAGCCTGCTGCTCAGCCTGGAGAGCTTCTATTTCTTTTTTCAATTCATCTATCTTTGCCAGCATTTCAGCAATCTCTTTTTCCTCTTCCTCGGTCAGTTCTTCCTCCTCCTCCTCCTCCTCTTCTTCCCCTTCTTCTGTTGCGTATTTTTCATTAAAAGTATTGGTCAATTCTTCCAGAACTTTCACTTTTTCCGTGATGGTTTTTATTCTCTCATTGTATTCGGGATCTTTGTTGAAATAGAGGCTTTCCGCGTATTTCATGGCATTTTCAGAATTTGCCGGAGATAGGAAGCTCGCTTCCAGAAAGTATTGAATGGTTTCATCGACTAATGCCGGATTAGATTCAACTTTGCCTGCCAGGATCAAGCCGATATTGTATGCGATCTCTCCATTTTTTTCCTTTTGGTAGGCCTGCTTATAATAAGTAAGCGCTTCGTCTTTATTCCCGGCGCGATGCAAGGCTTTGGCATAAAGAGCTGTGCTGGCAAAATCTTTATTGACGTTCATAACGGTTTTAAATGCTTTGGCCGCATCACTGTATGCTTTGGCGTCGTATAAGGATTTTCCGATCTTAGCCAGGTTGCCGATTATCTGATTGTTTTTCAGGATATTGTATGAATTGGTGTAAGCGGTAATAGCACCCTTTAGGTCATTGGCTTTTTCCATGGCTTGAGCCTGGACAAAATATCCGGCACCTTCCATCTGTGCCCATTGGCCTGGATCGCCAGAATCAGCTTTATTTTTATTTGCTTTGGCTATTTGGACGGCTCTTTCTGCCAAGCTTTTGGCTTTCGTCAGATTTTGACCGAGTTGATTAAGATTTCCTGCGACTACGATGCAAATTTGATAAGTGGTCAGATCATCCAGTCCGCCTAATTCCAGCGCTTTTTCTCCATATTGGATGGTTTCCTGGGAAGTTTTACCTGGATAATCCAAAGTAGCAAGGGTTGCATAGGCATAATTTTCGTTCTGAACCCCTTTTCCCCCATATTTATTGATAAAGTCTTTAAGCAGCTGTGCTTTCTGGGCAGGGTCTTGTGTGGTTACGGCTTTGATATAAGCCTGATTTGCATCCTCGGATTGAGCTGGTAAATAAACAGAAAATGCAAAGAGTAACATTGCAATTAATGTGATTTTTTTCATATTTTTCCTCTCAATTAATTTTTTGAATAATAGCTTGTGAAATAATAATTGTCAACCATATATTAAAAATGTATTATCAAAAATAATTATACAGCAAAATGCATGCCATTTCTATTGCTCGTTACTGGATTTGTTCTTTTAGAGATTGTGTCTGGTACTGGGATTGATAAAAAAGTTGGCGGGTAAAATAGTTGGTTAAGTCTGTGAATATAGTATAAAATGCATTTATGCAAACACCGGTGAATAGATTTTTAGCTTATTTTGAGCAAAAGGTAGGGCGGTCTCCCCTTAGATCGGTTTCACTTTATCAATATTCGAATTTCCGGATCGGAGGAAAGGCTGATTTTTTCTTTGAAGCCAAGACCTCTCGAGAGCTTATCCAAGCCATCGGTGCAGCCTCTGAATTTAAAATCCCCTTTTACATCATAGGTGGGGGATATAATCTATTTTTTCATGATAAAGGATTCAGAGGTTTGATCATAAAAAACAGTGTTTCCGAAGTCGTACAGAAAGAGGATGATAAGATTAAAGTCTTCTCAGGAACTCTGCTGAAGAATGTTATCCGATTTTGTATTGAAAATGGTTTGTGCGGTTTGGAATTTTTAGCTGGCATCCCTGGAACTCTGGGAGGAGCTGTTTGCGGGAATGCCGGCGCTTTCGGGAATGAGATTGGAGAACGTTTACTTGAAGGCATAGTGCTGGGAAAAGACGGCAGCAAGCGGCAGGTAAAAAGGGATTATTTTAATTTCAGCTACCGCAGCAGCCGGCTGAAAAAAAGATCGGAGATTCTTCTCTGGGGGATTTTGTCTGTTCAAATATCAGAGCCTGAAAAGGTAGCTGATGCAGTAAGTTCTTTTTTAAAGCAAAGAGAAGAAAAGCATCCTCCTTATGATACCGCCTGTGCGGGAAGTTATTTTAAAAATCCTGTTTTGCCTGATGGAAAAAAGCTTCCTGCAGCACGATTATTAGAGGAGGTGGGGGCAAAGAACCTTTCCATTGGCGGGGCCGCTGTTTATTCCGGCCATTCAAATTTCATCATAAACCAGGGGGGCGCTACTGCTGAAGATGTTCTAAATTTAGCGGATAAATTAAAGCACCGGGTTAAAGAGAAATTTAAGATTGATCTCGAGGAAGAAGTTATTTTCCTTCCAGAAAAGCTTTCAGATCTTTAAGTTTTTGTGAAGATGGCCCAGATTCTTTTTCTACCAGATCGAGGGCACGCGAAGTCAGTTGAAGATAAAGGGATTTAATATCCGGGAGTTCTTTCAATGATTCCAGATGTTTCTCGATCGTATCCACATCCCCCCGTTTGACCGGACCGGTAAGGGCACCCGTTACAGAAAGATCTTTTACATTCTGTAAAGTTTTTTTTATGAGGGGGAAGAGAATGCCAAAAGATTGTTCTTCGCTGAAACCGGTCCGTTTTATAAGATCGATCGCGATGTCTATAAATGTCACCAATAAGTTGGAAGCTATGCTGCAGGCTAAATGATATACAGGTTTGTCTTTGGCTTTAATTGGGAAAGTGCGGGCTCCGATCTTGGTTATCAGGCCCTCTGCCGTCTTCATAGCGCGGGGATCTCCCTCAAGACTGACGTATATATTTTTAAACAGGCCGGACTTTTCGCTTTTGTACGGAAAAGTCTGGACCGGATGAAAAGAAGCGGTTACGGCGCCAAGTTTTTTGAGCGATTTTAATATACGGGAAGAATACAGTCCGCTGCAGTGAAAGACTTGTTTGTTAGCCCAGGGAAAGGAGGGATCCGCCATCTCATCAGCTACTTTTTCAATAAGATCATCCGGAACCGTGAGAATAATTAATTCAGCCATTTTGGCGGCGCGGCGATTATTGGTCCCTGGTTCCCCTTGCCCGATGATCTGTCTGCTTTCTTCGGCTTCCTCAATTGTTTTTGCTGTCAGCGAGGATATCCTGTAGTCGGCCCTAGTAAGAGCCGTACCCAGACATGTTCCCAAGCGTCCTGCGCCGATTATTGCTATATCTGTCATTTTTTAGTCTTAAAAATTTCTGTCATATGTTTGATCTCGAGCGGGGTCAACG
This sequence comes from uncultured Eubacteriales bacterium, assembly GCA_964557845.1. Classification (GTDB taxonomy): domain Bacteria; phylum Acidobacteriota; class Aminicenantia; order Aminicenantales; family Aminicenantaceae; genus CAZLBV01. The sequence goes on from CAZLBV010000320.1 coordinate 5,674, forward strand.
AGGATTCGTTTTTTTTCATCTCCGCTTTTTCACGGTATTTTTTCATGGCTTCTCTGAGTTGATTTTTAAATTCTTTACAGGAAAGTAATTTGGCCCCTCTGGATCTGGCAAAGGATTTAAGCTCGCGATCATCCGTAACTACGAAAAATCTTCTGAGGTCTGTTTCCTTAATGATTATATCCTTGATGACTTCATCTGCACTCTGGTTGAATTTTGGAAAAATTACCTGGAATGTTTTTCTGTTTATTTTTTTCTGTTCTAAAAAGAAATCTGGCGGGCCGTCGAAAACGATCAATACCCGGGACTTTACAACCGACTGGAATTTAAACAGTCTTGATATCAATCTAGCCCTACTGTCGGTGGTACTCAGGGCAGCTCGATCGGTAAAGCCGATATAATTGTTCCCATCGATTAAATAAGCCAATGTTCCTCTGATTAGTATCCTTTCGTTAGAATTTGAAGCGTGTTTTAATCAATTTTAGATCGTCTAATCGAGTTTATAGGATTCTCCTGGATTAAGAATAATAACCTCAGCTTTATCACCTACTTTATTCTTAAACTCCTCAGGGTCTGCCTCTATCAATGGAAAAGTATTGTAGTGGACCGGGATTACCTTTTTGGTCTGAGCAAATTCTACTGCTTTGACAGCTGAAGGAATTCCCATGGTATATCGGTCGCCTATGGGAAGAAAGCTCAAATCAGGATGAAAAAAATCACCTACCAATTTCATGTCATAGGTTAAGCCCGTATCTCCGGCGTGGTAGATGGTTTTTCCATCCAATTCGATTACGACACCGGCAGGGTCTCCTCTTTCTGCAGAGTGAGTGGCTTGAACCATATGGATTTTAACTCCATCTACAGATACCGTGCCTCCTATATTCATTCCCTCTGCAGTGATCCCATCTTCCTGGGCAGCAACCGCGATCTCATGCATTGCCACAATAGTCGCTCCTGTTTTCATACAGATCTGAAAAGAGTCCCCTAGGTGGTCTCCATGATCGTGTGTGACGACCACGATATCTGCGCAATCGATCTTATC
>CAZLBV010000321.1:0-4387 GCA_964557845.1 uncultured Eubacteriales bacterium
ATAAAATATTTTTTTCAATAATAATATGAAAATATTTCAAAAAAATTTATATAACAAAATATACCATCGATGTCAATTCAGCCTTAACTATTTGTCTTGACTTTTTTCTAGGCGATGGTTATATAGAACTTAACCTGAGAGGGGACATATGCCGCATCAATTTGGAGAAAAAATAAAAAGGGCAAGAGAGAATTTGGGATTGACCCAGGAAGATCTAGCGCTAGCTGTTGGTCTTTCCAGCGAATTTATTTCAAATATTGAAAGCGGAAGGAGGTTTCCCAGCTTTGAAAATTTGATTACTTTAGTTAACTATTTACAAAAGGATTTTTCTTATTTTCTTGAAGAGAAAAAGCCGATATTTAAAGAGCTCCTCAGTCAAAAAACACTATCGGAAAAGGAAAAAAATGAGATTTTGCTGTTTGAGAAATACTGTCAAGATTATCTTATGCTGGAGGAAGTCACAGGGAGGAGGTTAGATCTTGCTCCCTTAAGCTACAGCACTTCGCCTGAACTTATGGCTGCAGAGGAAAGACGCCGATTGGGCCTGATGTCTGAACCGATCCGGGATATTTTTAATCTTATTGAGATCAATGGATTGAGGGCCTGCAGGATAAATCTGCCCAAGGAGAGCAAGATCACAGGGGTGTTTGTGTATTTCCCTTCTAAAGAGGCAGCCTTTACTTTGATCAATTCTTCATTCTCGATTGAACAGCAGTCCATAACCGCGGCGCATCAATACTGTCATTATCTCAAGGACCGATTGGAAGGGCCCATCATCGACAATACTGATATATTTGTCGATGAACATCTTTCGCTCTATCATCCCAGAGAAAAATTTGCACAGGTTTTTGCTCAAAACTTCATGGTTCCTCCAGAAAAGGTACATGAGATAATCCAAAAGGATATAAAATCAGCCAGCATGTCTCCTGAATATGTTATTTATCTTAAACGATATTTTGGAGTCGACACTACTATGATGCTGGCTGCTTTGAGAGAAATGAATATTTTATCTTATTCAACATTTTATGAATTCAAGAAACTTGATTCAGTAAAGTATGAGGAAGAGCTATATGGTAAATCCGGCAGACTGCCAAAAGATAAAAAAAAGCCTATCCCCTCAGAAAGGTTTAGGACTTTAGCGGTTATCGTTTGCCGTGATAAGCAATAGAGAATAAAATCTGGTCAGCGGTCAGCGCTGTAATAATCATGATAACCAAAGCCATACTCCAGAAGATGTTTAATGCAGCCAGCATGCAGAGATGGAATGATAAAATCCGTCCAGTGGAACTCCGTGAACTGGATAAACAAGCCCATAAGATGATCATTGCCTTTATACTCGGTAAAATAGAAGAAAACAGCAGCCGTGCTGGATTCGATTGGATAAGCTTGATCGAAGGTGGGATCTTTGAATTCTTTTACAGAACTGTTTTAACAGACTTGAAGCCTCAGTTATTTGACAGGATCTCCGAAAATAGGTTTCTACATGCCAAGATAAATGAATGGGTTGTATCTCAGATAGAACCAATCTTAAAGTCTGTAGACAAAGATTTTTTCGCCCGGTTTGAAGAATACATAATGTCTGAAAAAGAGGACATAACCAGAAATATATTAGGAGCTTCCCATGCCTATGCGACAGACTGGGAATTCAGTATAATCGAGCGATTTAATCCTCAAGGGTTTGAAATAAATGAGATCAAAAGAAAACTAGCTAAACGAAAGGAAAAATATCGAGATTTATTTTGTATGCAACAGCTTGCCTTTAATTTTGATCTCAAGGATTTCATCAATCTTTGCGGGGAACTCAGATTTCAAATTCGCTGGAGCCATGTTGCTTTATTTCCCAGAACATCTGTTCTTGGGCATCTCTTAATAGTGGCGATTCTAGTTTATCTGCTATCGATCGAAATGGGAGCATGTGAAAAAAGAATCAAGAACAATTTTTTTACCGGGCTTTTTCATGATTTACCTGAGGTTTTAACCAGGGATATAATCGATCCCATAAAAAGATCGGTAGAGGGGTTAGGAGAGTTAATAAAGGATTATGAAAAAGAAGAAATGGAGAAAAAAATCTATAAACTTCTTCCGATTACATGGCATCAGGAAATTAGAATGTATACCGAGAGTGAATTTGAGAATCAAATAGAAGTAGAAGGTAGAAAAGTATCAAAAACTCTAGATGAAATTAATCAGAATTTTAATCAAGATATCTATAATCCACGAGATGGTGAATTGGTGAGAGTAGCCGATCATATAGCCGCATTTATGGAAGCACAACTGGCTGTAACGAATGGAATACGAAATAGAGAATTGTTGGGCGCGATCGATCACATAAAAAAGAAATATGAAGATCATTCACTTAGAGGAATAGCATTAGATTCGATTTTTAATGATTTTGCTGAGTGAATTTCTATACTTAAACCAGCCAATGTTTATGACAAATATTAAAAAAAATTTAAATATTTGTCCTTCTCTTACGACAAAAGGGATGAAATTAAGTCATGTGTAAATATAAAGGCTGCTTGTTCGGTTTTGCCTCCGGTGATGCTTTGGGAGCACCGGTGGAATTTCTTTCCCAAAAGGAGATCCATGAGAATTTCGGAGAGGCTGGTATCACAACTTTAGAAGGTTGGGGGGGGTTCCCAGGCGGAACCTTCACGTGTGAAACACAGTTAGCGATAGCGACGGCTCAAGGATGCATCAAAGCTTATCAGGACTATTTATATCGGGGCACAGGAAGCTCAGTAGATATGATCTACGATCAATATCTGCGGTGGCTGAAAACTCAGGATGATACTGCTCAGGTCAGGCATCCAAAATTTAACACTTTAAATGTCCTTAAAAACGGGAAAAGAGGATCGTTAGATGTAAGGATCAATAATGAAAAAAGCAGTGATTGTCTTGCTCGTGCCGTTCCAGTAGGATTAGCTTTTCCTCCTAATGTAGCATTTAGAGAGGGGGCGGAATACAGCGCCCTAACTCACGGGAATCCAACCGCCTTTCTATCAGCTGGATTTATATCTGAGTTCATTGCCTATATTATTGATGGAAAAGAACTTCATGAAGCTTTGGAGCTCTGTATGTACCAACTCTCTTCTTATGAAGAACACGAAGAAGTAATGGATAAGGTCAATCAAGCTATAACATTGAGTTCTGTTGATACAGATGTTCAGTATTCCATTCAAAGTTTGGGGCAAGAGTGGAAAGCTGAGGAGTCCCTGTCGATCGGAATTTACTGCGCATTAAAATTTTCTGATAATTTTAGGAAAGGTGTCATTTCTGCAGTGAACCACTCAGGTGATAGTTGTGTTACCGGGGCGATTACAGGCGCGATTATTGGTGCTTATCTAGGTTCTCAGGCCATTCCGGTTGATTGGATGCAAAAATTGGAGAGGGCGCATAAGATTTATGAATTGGCGGATGATATGTATCGGCTTTTCCAGAACGGTGAGAAAGTATCCTATATGAAATATCGAATGGATTAAGTTTTCGGAGAGAACGGACAGAAAAAATCCCGACAAAAAAGAAGGATTCTTTGTGCTTAAAACCTTAGATTCTATTTCTATTCTATTTCTTTTTTGTTTTCTAATTTAACCCTAAAAATTCCATTAGGCTACTTCTGATTTCTGGATTCTAAGTAATTCTATTTTATGTTTTCGAACTAAATCAGCCCAATTTGGAGATTGATATTGTCAGGAATTTCCAAAACTTTTCAACAGTTGGAACATTGACTCTTTCATCTGGAGAATGAGGGTGTTCTATGGTAGGGCCAAAGGAGATCATGTCCATTCCAGGAAATTTTTCTCCGATGATACCACATTCTAGTCCAGCATGAATGGCGGCAACATGAGGTTCTTTTTTAAAGGTGGTTGAATAGACGTCTTGGAGCTTTTTCAAAAGGGGAGACTGCAGGTTAGGTGTCCAACCCGGATATCCTTCTTCCAGATTAACCTTGGCTTTGACCAGCCGACTGAGTGCAACAATGACACTTCTGGTATTTTCGAGAGCAGAACTGATCGAACTCCTGGTACTGCAGATGATCTCAGCCTTTTTTTCATCTGAACGGATGACTGCTAGATTGTTTGAAGTTTCCACCAGATCTTTCATCTCTGGATGCATTGTGATCACACCGTGAGGAAGTGTGTAGAGAAAACCGATCAAGTTCAGTTGAACTTTGGGAAGAAGAGCCTTAAGTCCGGTATTATTCGACTTTTCAAAGGTAAAATCCGGGTCCTTTTCGACTGCTTGATTTTCTTTTTTTATGTCGTCGAATTCTTTCTTAAAAATAGATAAAATCTCTTTTTTCTTAGAAGGGTCGATATAAAGCTCTGCCCAGGCTTCTCTAGGAATAGCATTTCTTAGATTACCTCCATCTATACTCACTAAGCTG
>CAZLBV010000322.1:0-7799 GCA_964557845.1 uncultured Eubacteriales bacterium
TTAATATGCAGGAGAAGATGTTCATAGTCATCCATTTCTTCGAGCCAGCCATAATTTGCTTCAGCTTTTGAGTCCAGATCTTTTATATAAGGTTTGATATCCAGGACTGGGGTTTCATCAAAAACATCCATTCCGGAGGTAATAATTTCATTGTTAGAGATTTTTTTTAATCGGACGATGCTGAGGCCGATACCATTCGGCCGAACAGGTGATCTGCTGGCAAATAATCCTACTTTTAATCCGCCTGTCCAGGGAGGGGATACGATCATTGACGGTTTTTGCCGGATAAGATGGGTGTAGTAAAGGACGTAAATATAACGAAATTCAGACAGTTTAAAAAGGCCGCTGGCGTATTGAGGTTCGACCATTATACGAAAATCTCCCTCGTCATTTTCTACGGGTTGATAGGGAGCATTGCTTTTATAGGGCGTGTGAATTACACCTATTCTTCTAAAATAGAAATTTAGGTTTCTGTCTTTTGATCTGTGAATTTTTTCTTTTGTCTCTTTAGCCGATGCTTTCATTTTAGATTTCAATGATAGTTCCTGCTTTTATAGCTTTAAATTTATCCGGATATATAGCTTGGATCTTTTCTTTATATTGAGTACAGTGGCATGCTCCGATATAATCAAGTTCCTTTAACCTGTCGAATTTATTGAAACCATGATAGCCTCCGATAACAGCATAGATCTTTGTTTGTCCTATGGATCTGCCTATATCTTTTGCCCTATTCATAATTTTATCGACGCCTGGATGCGAACACCCAGTAATAACGGCAAGTCCTTTTTCAGTATTAACGACCAGAGATTGCTCAATACCATCAAGTTCGCCTGTGGAAAATATATCATTATGGATTTTTAGGGGTTCTTTGATCTCAACGATGTCCCGGTTTTTCAAACCTCTGAAGGAAAGAGGAATATAAATTTTGACCTTATCGTTTATACTTAAAAATTCAGCTAGGCCTCCTGTGTGGTCAAAATGGGAATGAGAGATGAAAACTTCATCAATGCTTTTAGGGTTTATCCCTAATTTTTCCATATTTCCCAATAGGATCCTTCCATTGGCTCCCGTATCAAAAAGTATTGTCTTTTCATTCTCGAGCAAACATGAAAATCCCCAATCAGCCTCCAATCCTCTTTCAGCATTATTGTCATAAATGATGGTTATTTTTATTCTCATAATATCTCCTTATTCAAAATCAGTTTTCTTAAAAAGCGGTCTGCTGCGAGAACGCATGTGTTGATTTACTGTTCTTGGAAAATGTTTATCCTGTTCTCTATTTTTGTCTATTTTTAAATCCATTTGTTGGTAGCGTTAAATATAAGAACGTGCTATTTTTGATTATACACCTTTTGTCTAATTTATAAAGAGATTGAAAGGAGCGCCGTTATCCTCTCTAATAGTTTAAGCTAATTTTTCATTCGTGAGCGCATCTGAAAAAAATCGATACAACTAAAGTGAAAATCTTCACTATTTTGTTTTAAAATCCCGGTAGTTTAACTCAACATATCCCGGATTCTTTGAGTTAGCTGTATAATGGTGTCTATCGTGGTGTCGGGATTCATGATTGTCAGACGAAGATATCTCAACCCGTTAAACATGGTCGTTGAAACATGAAAGTTTCCCTCTGCTATCAATTTGTCTCGAAGCCTGATCTGCAAAGTGTCGTCTCCCTCAACCCGAAAACAGAGGATATTGCTCTGCGGTTCAACTGCACAGGAAAATCCGGATAACTTATTAATATAGGTATAAGCCTCAAGTGCGAGTTCTGTTTGGCGCTCGATATACCTGGAAAGCTCTTGTTCTCCGAGAGCTGCCAGGACCATAAAAAGCTTCAATCCTAAACCCGCTTTAGTACATTCCACCGTGCGGTGCATAAAGTCGAATCCGGGCTGTTTCTTATCGTGAAATAGATAACTGGCTTCCTGCTTAAAAGCAGTGTCCAGATTTGTGTGATCACGTAGAAGCAGCGCAGCACAAAGATTTGGAGTACGCAGCATCTTATGGGCATCCCATATCAGTGAATCTGATTTTTCTATCCCTTTTAACAGATGTTTATATTTTTTTGAGAGGAGAGCGCTGGCGCCGTGAGCACCGTCCACATGAAACCACAGATTTTTCTTCCTGCAAAAATCCCCGATCTCAGAAAGCGGGTCATAAATTCCCACAGCCGTGCTGCAGGCATTGGCGACTAGTGCAATGGCTCGTTTGTTGTCATTTTTCATCCGTTCATACGTTTCATTAATTTTATCGGGAATGACTGCACCCCTTTCATCCACCTCCAGTGGATAGATCGCATTCTGCCCTATACCCAGAATTCCCACAGCCCGTGCGATCGAGTAGTGGGAGCCCGCAGGAGCGAGGAGGGCAAGGTCCTGGGGGTTGCCATTTTTCCACGCATCGGGGGCGATCTTGTTCCTGGCTGCCAGTATGGCTGTCAGGTTTGCGAGAGAACCACCGTGCATTAATACGCCGCCGCCGAATTTTCCCTGAGTTTTACCGGTTTCTTTTTTTAATGGAGAGGGTATCCAGCCTACCTTTTCCAGCAGCCAGTTAACAACGAAATACTCTATACTGGCAGCTCCGGGTCCCATCTCATAGATCGCCATCGGATTGTTGGTAAATCCGTCGATAAGTGAGCCCAACGCTCCGTTATAATACGGTACGGCAACCTGATGAGATAAATAAGAAGGATGATGCAGCCGCGTGGTCGTATCAAGATATTTATCAATAAATTCTGACAGCCGATTTCCGGTTAGCCCACCGGTTTTTATATAGGATTTTAATCCCAGCTCTGCTATGATATTCTCCAGCGGCGGTAGTTGTATTACCGGTTTCTCTCCTGATTTTGATTCTTTGTAATACGTTTCAAGTGCATTTATTATTATTTCAGCGTCTGAGATGAATGGCATTTATTTACTCCCATTTTAGTTTCAATTTCATTCTCTGCAAATATTTTTTTACAATTTCTACCTAAAAATATCTTGAACCAAGATTACCACTTCCAATCCAAAAGGGTCAATCCTCCAATAATCCTAAATCCTTAATAAAACATTAAATTTATGAGTTAGAGCTACTGTGTTTAAATTGGGTAGGAAACAATGGTTTTTTAGAAAATTGAGCCTGTGTTGCTCAAGGAATACGCATGTGTTCTTCCAGAAGCAGTAAGTCCCAATTAAACTGGCTAAGTTATATTAATTTAATCCTGTCATGCAGGATATTTCCTTATGGGCAAGACAGCAGATATCTTGATCGAACCATCAGTCGAGGTCTATAGGCAGGTTGGAACAGTAATTGGAATGAATATTGCATTCCCCAAAAAATAAGGAGTGGAAAAATGATTAATCCCCAAAAGGCATGCTTTCATTGTCATAAACCGCATAAAAAAAGCGATTTTGTCATTTCCAAACCTCTGCAGAAGTAAGTTTATAACTAAAAATGTGGTCAAAGAATACTATGGGCGTCCCCAACCACCAGGGGTGTAAAAAGAAGGAGTATCAAAAAATTGTTAAGGTTGTAGGGACTGCAGTCTTGATTTTTTTCATTGGAAAGTCCTATTCCCTCTCCCTGGGAAATTATATTCAAGAAAAAATCAAGACCAGAATGACTCAGGATATTTCCCATCCAAATTCCAATCCTCAAAATAGAACTGAATGGCCGCAAATTCATCTTGACTCTATAGTGAATGGATTGGAGCGCCCCCTTCACATAACTCATGCCGGGGATGAAAGCAACCGGCTTTTTATTGTGGAGCAGAAAGGACTCATTCGTGTAGTTAAGAACAATCAGCTTTTGGAAGATCCCTTCCTTGATATCGTAGATAAAATAAGATCTGGAGGAGAACAGGGCTTGCTGTGTGTGGTCTTTCCTCCGGAATATGCTGCTGTAGGTTATTTTTATGTGAATTATACCCGAGTACCAGACGGCCGTACCGTAATTTCAAGATTTTCTCTGAGCAATGTTGACCAGGCTGATGCGAGCAGCGAAGAAATCCTTCTCACTGTGGAACAGCCCTATGGCAATCATAACGGTGGGCAGATGGCTTTCAGTCCGATCGATGGATTCCTGTATATTGGCCTGGGTGATGGAGGATCAGCAGGGGATCCTCAAAACAATGCTCAAAACAAGGGTACTCTGCTTGGAAAAATCCTCAGGATCGACACTGAATCAGGAGAATTCCCTTACAGGATTCCTGACGATAACCCTTTTATCCAAGATGATCAGGCACTTCCGGAGATATGGGCTTTGGGACTGCGGAATCCGTGGAGGTTTTCTTTCGACCGTCAGACAGGAGATCTTTATATCGGGGATGTCGGCCAGAATGAGCGGGAGGAAATCGATTACCAGAGTGCTTCCAGTCTGGGAGGAGAAAACTATGGATGGAATATCCTGGAGGGATCCCAGTGTTATTCCCCTCCTTCCGGATGTTTACCTCCCGCTGATTATTCCGGTCCGGTGGCTGATTACGGTCATGATCAAGGATGTTCGGTCACTGGAGGTTTTGTCTACCGGGGAGATAAGTATCCATTCATGCAGGGTATATACTTTTATGGAGATTTTTGTTCGGGAAATATCTGGGGGCTTAGATGGATTGAGGGATCATGGGAAAATGTTCTCCTTCTTGAGACGAATCGTTCGATTTCCACCTTTGGTGAAGATGAGGAAGGCGAGCTCTATCTGGCCGATATCGCTGGAGGGACTCTTCATCGAATTATTTCCGAAAATACAAAATATGGAAAAATTAGAAGGAAGCCCCATCCTTAATGCAAGGATCAGATCTCCAGCAGTGCAGCCGGACTCAATTTCAATATTAAATGAGGTGAACCGATGGATATACCAAATTATACATTAAAAAGCGGATACAAGATGCCGGTATTGGGACTGGGAACCTGGCAGTTGACAGGGGAGCAGTGCGAAAAAGCGGTTAACTGGGCATTGGAGATGGGATATCCTCATATTGATACTTCTGACGATTATATGAATGAAGAACGGATCGGAAAAGCATTAAAGGGATATGACCGGTCACAAATATTCATTACCTCAAAAGTCGATGATTCAAAACTGCATAAAAAGGATCTGGTTGAATCCTGTTTTGGCTCTCTGGATAGATTGGGTACAGATTATCTGGATCTATACCTCATCCACAGACCTAATCCCACAGTCCCTATCAAAGAAAGCATGATAGGGATGGAAGAGCTGGTAGATCAAAAAGTAGTGCGCAGTGTAGGTATCAGCAATTTTGGAATAAAAGGCACCCAGGATGTAATGGAACATTCCAATATTCCTATTTCTAATAATCAGATTAAAATCCATCCCTACCATTACCCGGAAAAGGTGATCGAATTTTTAATAAACCAGGAAATAATGGTTACCGCTTACAGCCCTTTGGATACAGGCGGAATAGTTGATGATGATTTACTTTCTGAGATCGGTAAAAAATATGGAAGATCAGCTTCTCAGGTCAGTCTGAGATGGCTCCGGGAAAAAGGACTTATCGTCATTCCTAAGGCCAGTTCGAAAGATCATCTGATTGAAAACCTGGATATATTTGATTGGGAACTTTCAAAAGAGGATTCTGAAAGGATCACCCAAAGCAGTAATGAAATCCTGCGAGGCTGAGCCCTTTATAACTGTTTAGAACCAGCGAAAAATAGTGAAACCGAACCTGAACTCGCCTTCGTCAATTCTAAAGTTTCCCCCTGGTACGAACTGGGGTGTGGTCATTCCTACTGAGTTAAGGGCAAAGACCTGGAAGACATGACCTCCGATTTTTTTTTCTATCCCTAATCCCCATCCCCAGGAATCAAACGAATAGCCGGCAAGAACCGGGATCCATTCTAGAAGAACAGATAGATCGTTTATGATCATTGCCCTTCCGCCAAGTCCCAGGGAAAGAGTCCCTTGACCGGATTCCTGGGATGGGTTTGTATTGGTAGAATATCCCGGAACCAGGAGGAGGGAAATGGACCGATTAACTTTATAGCTTAGAGCGGACTGCAGATTAACTCTGAAATTTTCGTCCCTAAAGGTATTTTTTCCTGGTACAGAAAGGGTTATGAGACTAAAACCTCCCAATAAAGCCAAAGAAAATGGATCTTCTCTCTCACCATCCTGGTTAAAACATATATATTTGACGGCGAATTCAAACTCTTGGGATTCATTTGCCCGGAAAAGTGTCAAGTCCAGTTTGTCAGTGAATCCGTATCCGAATCCCAAAAGCACAGAGGCTGGACCATTCAGGCCGTAAAAAACATCATATCCCTCTTTCACGGCGGGAAAAAAACGATGTGATACCCTAAATAAAAAATTGCCTTTACCGATAGTCCTGGCAGTAGGAAGATTGACCAACCTGGTGCCCCAGAAAGCTGGGCTTTGGATTTTATTTTCTGTGGTTTTTTTCTCCCCTTGATCGTTTGAATCTTCAAGGTTTTGTACCCATTTTTCGAAAGCAGAGATTTCCTCCGGCTTTAGTGGCTGAGCATAAGCCGGCATTTGTCTTCCCTTGATGCCTTCGCTCCCTTTTATTTTCATCAGTAGATAGCTTTGGTCTGGATTTTGAGGATCCACCAGTTTAAGGTTAGGAATTTCCTGGCTGGGGACATCGATCACGGAAGCTGGAAACTGAGTTTCATCCAGGTTTAATCCCTGGGGCGGGTAGGCTCCTGTATGACAACCTGATGTGCTGCAGTTTTCAGTTAAGATCTTCACCACCCCGGTCTCTAAAGTGGATCGAACTTTTTGGATTCCCATTGAAAACAAAGAAAATACAACAAAAAAAAATCCAAATAAAAAGATATTATTCCTGAGTTTCATAGTTTTTTTCCCTTTTTTGTGCTTGGTTCAAAACCACTTTGAAATTTGATACTGATGGTTGTGGCCTGAAACTGTAGAATCGGTTACTGTAACAGTCTGGCCGCTGTTGACATTCTGGAGTTGCTGTTGAGTCATGGAAAAAGAATGGGAGTGTCCGGCGCTGGAAGAAGTATTACGTGTGATTCCGCCTTGAGGAGAATTTTCAACATCAGACTGCTGGAGTGTGACGGTATGAGTGTGATTTTGTGTTGATGAAGAAGTGAAGCTTTGTTCGTTTCCAGGCATTTCAGGAGATTCAGAAGAAGTGCATCCAAACCCCAAAAATAACAATAAACTTCCGAATAAGCCTCCCATGCTGGTTGTAATAAATTCTTTTCGGGTCATTTTATCCCTCCGTAAAAAAGCATCCTTTTTGCCTCTAATCATCTCTTTTCCAGATAGAGAAAAAAGAAACATGGATGATCAAATCAATGCAGTTTACTGCAAGCATTGTGCCATAATAGGAAAGAGGTTTTCCCCAGTAAATTGCTTTTGTGGACGAGCAGAGACATATATTATGTCCTGTCGCATAAGATTTTATCTTCTGAGAAGAGAATTGAAAAAAAGGCTTTAGGATAAAAAAAAGAAAATTGAGGTAATGAACCGGTTCAGATTATCTCGAGGTGAGTCCTCTCTATCCAGCCCTCTTTACCGTCGGGGAGGCGGACCTTATACCAGTCACTGCTCTGGTTTTCGATCCTGACTTTGAGGCCGGAATGAACGGCGAAAAGATCCGTTCCGCTTCCAATAGGGGAGCTGCGTACATATACTTCAGGGCTCATGATAATGGCCTCGACTGAGCTGTTGAAGGTATGAATTTTTGAGATAAACAGGACCGAGATTATGATTAAAAATCCACCGATTAAAACAGCCGCTGTTTTGAAAAATTTCCGCCAAAGAACCGGACGAAGAGTCAGCCATAAAATCAAACATACGATGAAAAAAAA
>CAZLBV010000323.1:0-7107 GCA_964557845.1 uncultured Eubacteriales bacterium
TTTTATTTTTATTCTTTTTTCCTTCTGAATCAAAATACATAGTGATTCCGGTTTGGTTAATGTTACTCAAGTACTTCTGGTCTTTAAAAATAAAAAGTACGTACATATTGGAGGCATCATTTCTGACTGCGTAATCTACCTTTACCTTCTTCTCTGTCATCAAGGCAGCTCCCTGCCAGTCCTCGTCTGATCCATCTATGTTCAAAGGCTGGAGGCTCCAGATGCTCTCAATGACCCGGTCCTTGGCAAACCCTATGGTATTCATCAGGAATATGAAAGCAACAAAAAAGAACCCCACAAAATACTTTTTCGTATTCATTTCGACCTCCTCTAAGATTAATAATTATAGGCCAAACGAGGTGATATTGCAAATCCTGCCTCTGGACATTTGACCTAATATTAGGACATTCTAACTAAGAGCCTTGATAGTTTTTCCCTGTTAAAAAGTGGCATGAAGTTTGCGTTTAATTTATAATAGGTAAGAAAGCAGGTAGCATCTTTTTCAATGATAAATAATGAATATACCTTAATGGGATACTACCTGTGAAGAAGTGTAGAAAAGATTCATAAAATCTACTAGAATAAAAGAAAGCAGATGTCCTAATGATAAGAAATAAAATTCAGTGTTTGAAAATATTTCATAAAAAAATTTGGGGGGATTTTTATAAAGGGGGCGGCTCATGAAAAATAACAAAACATGGAAGGTAAACGCTTTTTTTATCTGTTTTGCCTTTCTTGTCCTAGGTGCCTGTTCGATAGGGCTTTTCCCTTCTAAAGATCCCTGGTATGCTCAGCATTACATCATCATGCAGGATTTTGAATGGAATACCTATAAAGAACTTTCTTCCTCCGCCAAAACACAATTCCAAGACCTTTTCTGGACGGTGAGACATCCCCAGGCTCAGGAAATGTTTTCGAGCAGGCTGAAAGTCGCGACAGAAAGCTTTAAAAAAGAAAGTTCGGGCAATCCATGGAACACGGACAGGGGTAGAATCTTGCTTCTCCACGGTAGCCCGGCTGAAGTCCGGTATAGCGAGAACACCAATCTGGGTGGAAGAGCATACACATCAAGTGTTCAAGAAAGGACAGAGGCGAATGTAGACCGTTTGGGTGAAGATATATCCGCAAGAAGGTCCGAGATTTGGGTTTATCCTTATGGGAGTGTCGTTATCCGCTATCAGTTCGACTTCGTTCAGCCAAGACAGTGGAAACTGAGCCCCAATATGTATGAAAGCGCGTTTCGCCAAGAATTCGAAACCCACAGCAGAAATGTAACTTATGAAATCATGGATGTGGAAAAATACAAGGAAAAGTTGGAGGAACTGAAAAAAATAAAAGAATGAAGTTATCGAATAAAAAGACTGACTATCCAATTTTACTTTTTTTTGTTCTTGCTTTCTTCTTTGCTGCGAAACTCGATATTCTTCCATCACAGCAAACGAGCGAGAAGCATTCTTTGCAGCATCAGACTGCAGTGACACTTAAACTTGTTCAAGTCTATGTGACTGATAAGAAAGGGAATCCGGTAGTGGATTTGGACAAGGAAGATTTTCTCATCCAGGACAACGGTCAAAAAAAACAGATCACGGAGTTCGAAAGACACATCCTGGATCTTTCTTCTTTGGATGCGGTTGAGGAATCTGGCCCACCTCCTTCTACCGAATGGATGAAGCGTAAATTTTTCCTACTATTTGATTTTGCGTTCAACAATGCCAAAGGTATTAAAAAGGCTAAGAAAGCGGCTTCGCATTTTCTGGATACTCAGATTCAACCAACTGATGAAGTAGGGGTGCTTTCTTACACCTCCATAAAAAGCTTAACTCTCCATGAATATTTAACATCTGACCATAATGAAGTCCGTGAAGTAGTGGAAGCATTCGGAGTAAAGGACAAAGCCGGAAGGGCAGAAAATTTCGAGGAGGATTATTGGTTTCGTGTAACCGGTGAAAACCCTCTCGATGCCAGCAAAGCCGGAAAGATAACCTTTAAAGAGGGAGCTCAAACAGAGGACAGACCGGTCACCGGATCTACTCCCGAATGGGATAAATTTCATGCGCAGGAAGACGGCACAGTACATGTGCTGCACTTCGTTCAAAGAATAAAAGATTTTGCCGAAGCCCTGAAGTATATCCCTGGTTACAAGCATATAATTTTTTTTTCATCCGGAATCCCCTACTCCCTTGTTTATGGAATTCAACATCCGACTGAAACTTGGGATATGACACGGGGAGTAGATACCATGCTGAAGCAGAGGTGGGATTTTGGGAACACTCTGATTCATGAACGGTATAACGATATGCTCAAAGCACTCACTTCCTCTAACAGTACTGTCTACGCCATTGATACAGAGGATTTATCCTCGACAGTTGGAGTCGATTCAAGATTAAAGGGTGGTCATACACTCCAAACGATATCCAGTTCCACAGGGGGAAAATATTTCGGTGATGTTAACAGCTATGAAGAACATATGGAGCAAATTCAAAACATGACCGGATGCTTCTATGTCCTCGGGTATTACATCAATGAAAAATGGGATGGGGACTACCATGAGATAAAAGTCAAAACCAATCGCCCCGGATTAAAAGTCCATGCCCAAAAGGGCTATTTTAATCCCAAGACTTTCGATGAGTTCACCAAGATAGAAAAACAGCTTCATCTTGTTGATTTAGCTCTAAACGAGCGATCTCTTTTTGAAACACCCCTCCGTTTTTCCATGATTTCCTTGCCCTGTTCGATCCAGGATAAGACATATATCGCCATGTTCACAAAGTTACCTAAGGAAGATATTCAGGAACTTTCAGGTGAAGATATGGAAATCGTGAGTATAGTATTCGATAAGCAAAATAGCATCATCAAGATAGGAAGAGACAAAATGGATTTCACCCAGCTTCCTAAAGGGAATATCTATTACTCCAATTTCACGTCTCTCCACGCAGGCGAATACAAGTGCCGCATTGTAATCAGAAATTTGGAAACGGGGAAAGGCGCGGTGGCTTCCTCCTCAGTCATAGTCCCGAATGCTCAGGATCAAGGTTTGCAATTCCATCCGCCCTTGCTGATCAATCCAGAAGAGCATGGCTCTTATATTAAAAACCCCCCCCCTGTTTATCCTTTCCACTCAAACCAATACTTTCCTCTGGTTGATCCTCTGGTTCCGGAAACAGCAAGAATTTTGTGTGTACTCAGATGTTCGTTTTCCGGGATTCAATCCCCGGATATCCAACTCTCGGCAAGCCTTATCCGCAAATCTGACCAGACCGGAGACGTGATTCCTGTTGCTATCTCCATACTCGACAGGTATCAGGAGGGAGAAACAGAGGTATTCTTATTAGAGCTTCAAACGGCGGGACTGCTTTCCGGCGAATATTTTCTGTATTTCTTCGCAAAGGACAGCCTTTCTCCCTCAAGAGCCACTGTCAATACAACTTTTTCTGTCGAAAATTCTGATTCTTCCTTCGATTAATCTGACTGAAGAAAATAAATCGTAACCATTTAGGAGGGTAAAAATGAAAAAATATATTAACGGAATGCTGTTGCTTTCCTGTTTCCTCCTTCTTATATCGTGTGCCTCATCCAGATTGATGCGTGATCTTGATCCTGAGTCCAGGGAATTCATCTCTAAAGTGAGATACATCATCACCACAAAGGAAAGACAGGTCTTTCTCAATCTTCCGAAATCGGAGCGACAGGCCTTCATCGAAGAATTCTGGTCAAGCAGGGATCCTGACCCGGATACTGAAGTAAATGAATACAAAGAGGAATATTTCAAGCGCATTCAAGAAGCCAACCGCCTTTTTACAGAAGGCTCACCAGGATGGCTTCAGGATAGGGGAAGGGTTTACATTCTTTTAGGCCCGCCATGGGAAAGATATACCTACCCAAGGGGAAAAACTTTCTACGGAAAACCTGAAGAGATATGGCTCTATGGATGGTTCGTAATCCGGTTTATCGACCATAACTGGAATGGCGACTATAAATTCGTTGCAGACAGCCCCTGGCAGGTTTCAGAGCTCAATAGAACGCAGATGAGATTGAAACCCTTGGGCTCAGACGAACAATATCCATTCGAATTCGAGATAAATGTTAAAAATCTTCAAGAAAAAGGAGTGGCCTTTCATGTGAAAGTTCCATTCAGGCTGATCTGGTTCAATGAAAATGACGGCAAGCTCCAAACCACTCTGGCATTAAAACTTGAAATCTTCGATTCATCCAAGAAAAAAATCTGGGATTACCAAAAAGAATATCCAATCAGCCTGACAGAAGAAGATCTCAAGGAATTAATCGTCAAAGACTATTCCATCAACATCGAGGTGAAACTCCCCGGGGGAAAATATACCTATTCGGCAGAACTGAAGAATCTTGCCGACAATAACCACTCATTTAGAAAAGGGAATTTTAAAATTTAATCAGGACCATTCAGAGGATGAAAAAGTGAGAGTAAAAATGAATCCAGGAGGAAAACTAAATAATTATGAGAAAAATAAATGTTTTAACTTTTATGGCGCTTGATGGAATCATTCAGGCACCGGGCAGACCGGATGAGGACACTTCAGGCGGCTTCAAATACGGGGGGTGGACAGTCCCCTTTTTTGATGAATCTCTGGGCAGGATCATGGGTGAGCAAATGAGCGTACGTTCTGATCTTCTCCTCGGCAGAAAAACTTTTGAGATATTTGCCGCATACTGGCCGGCCCATGAGGCTGAATGGCCCGGGATCAATCAGAAAGCCAAGTATGTCGCCTCCCGGTCGCCTCTGAAATTCAATTGGGAAAATACAGTTCGTTTGGGTAGCGATGTGGTTGAAGAGATAAAAAATCTAAAAACTCAAGATGAACCGGATCTGCATGTGTATGGAAGCGGCAACTTCATTCAAACTCTTCTCGAGCATGACCTGGTTGACGAGCTATGGCTTAAAATTTTCCCTATCACTCTCGGCAACGGCAAGCGTTTGTTTGACAAAGGCACTATTCCTGCAAACTTCAAACTGCTGGAGAGCCAGGTCACTCCAAGCGGCGTCTTGATCGCTTCCTATGCCAGAGACGGAGAGGTCAAAACCGGATCGTTTGGAACTTAAATTTAAAAAGCGTACCCCGCAAAAAAAAACAAGGCGATATGTTAAAAAGAAACAATACCAGTCTGTAGTCGGAATTGATGGGACTAGTGATTGATAAGATAAATGATGAGAATGCCGAGGGCCGGACTCGAACCGGCACGTAGGTTACCCTACGAGGGATTTTAAGTCCCTTGCGTCTACCAATTCCGCCACCCCGGCAGAAGAAGCGAAGGGATTATAGCATAAGGTGTTTCTATCGACAAGAAACAATTGTTAGCGTCAATTGTTTTGGTTGAACTAATTCCTGAAAAAAGCGTATTATATTTTTTAGGAGGAAAGGATGAAGAAATTATCAGCATTAATCGTTATTTTATTATTGATTGCGTCAGCCCATTTTGCAATGGATGACGCCCGCCTTCTTAGATTCCCGAATATCAACAATGACCTTATCGTCTTCGTTTATGCCGGTGACATCTGGTCCGTGCCGGCCGAAGGCGGCGATGCCAAACGCCTTACATCCCATCTGGGAATGGAATTATTTCCCAAAATCTCACCGGATGGAAAATGGATCGCCTTTTCCGGGGAATATTCCGGTTCCCGTCAGATCTATATAATGCCAGCAGAGGGAGGCATCCCCCGGCAGCTTACTTATTACAATGATGTGGGTATCATGCCGCCCAGAGGAGGTTTTGATCATCTGGTTTTGGACTGGACTCCGGACAGTCAAAAGATTCTGATAAGAGCCAACCGGACCCCTTATGGTCAAAGAATGGGAAAATATTTTCTGGTCGATATTAAGGGCGGCCTGGAAATACCCCTTCAGATCCCGGAGGCAGGAGGAGGCACTTTCTCTCCCGACGCAAAGAAGATCGTATACACACCCATCTCGAGAGAATGGCGAACCTGGAAGCGCTATCTGGGAGGCAGAGCCCAGGATGTCTGGATCTATGATCTGGAAAACAATCAATCCAAACGGCTGACTACATTCGAGGGTACAGACCAGCATCCACTCTGGTATGGAAACAAGATCTATTTTGTTTCCGATCGCGGCTTGACTCTTAATTTTTATTCTTATGATCTGGATACGGAAAAGATCGAACAAATCACCTCGCACGATGAGTTTGATGTTCTCTGGCCATCTGGTGAAAATGGGCTGGTCGTGTATGAAAACGGAGGGTATATCTATAAGCTGGATCTCAATCAAGGAACCTCTAGCCGGCTTAAGATCAGCCTGAATTATGACAATCCCAATGTGCTGCCTTATTTTAAAAAAGTGGACGAGAATATTCAGAACTTTGAGATCTCGCCTACCGGAAAAAGGGCGGTTTTTGAGGCCCGGGGAGACATATTCACAGTACCTGCAGAAAAAGGGATCACCTACAACCTTACCCGTTCAGAAGGCATTCGCGAGATCTGTCCGATCTGGTCTCCGGATGGAAAATACATCGCCTATTATTCGGACAAGAGCGGTGAATACGAGATCTACCTCATGGATAGGAGCAGTAATGATCGAGTCACTCAGCTTACGGAGGGGAGTGATTTCTGGAGACTTACTCCGGTCTGGTCACCGGACAGCACCAAACTCCTTTTTTATGAAAAGAACCGAAAATTAGCCTACCTGGATGTTGCAACCAAAAAGCTGACAGCTATCGATACTCCCCGCCACAGCGATCTCGATTATTACGTCTGGTCCCCGGATTCAAAATGGGTGCTCTATACCAAAGACGGAGAAAACAGCTTGAGCGCCATTTGGGTTTTCTCCCTGGATGAGCAAAAATCTTATCAGGTCACCAATGATATATATGTTGATTTCTCGCCAATATTCTCCACCTGCGGGAAATATCTCTTTTTCCTATCGAACCGGGATTTCAACCTGGCCTTTTCCAGCTATGAATTCGATTATGTGTATAACAATGCCACCCGGATCTATGCCGCCCCTTTAACCGCAGATGCTCCCCCTCTGTTTCCCGATAAAAATGATATGGAAGAGATCAAAGCAGAAGGAAAAAAAGAACCTGATGACAAAAAACCTGCTGCCAAAGAGGAAAAAGAAA
>CAZLBV010000324.1:0-8398 GCA_964557845.1 uncultured Eubacteriales bacterium
AAACACTGGGATACAGGTTTTATAAATGTGGACAAAGCGGATTGTGCCTTTCGTATTCTCTGCGGTGAGCCCTACTGCACAGGCGGCTGTCACGGTGTGTTTCTGGACTGGCTATATATGATCAAAGACCGAAACCCAAAACTCTGGGAAAGACTGCCGGAATGGACCGTGGTTATCGGGAAATATCAAGGCGATGTAACCGCCCGCAGAGTGATGATCATAGGATCCTGTTCTGAGATCCTCGGCAAAATCAATGCCAAAAAACGACGCCGTATAAACAAATGCCCACCCAAACATAAAGCCTTGGTATTAGACTTTATCTTAAAAGCCGGGATTTTTTCCCCTCTGTTCCGGTTGGATCTCATACTGGATGCTTATTTTTTCCTTTTCCTTTCCTGGTGCCGCAAATTTCTAAAAGGAAGATTTTAATTATGATCGAAAATCGTATCTTTATACAAAATGAATGGAAGAAAACCACTGATTCGATCGAATCGATCAACCCCGCTACCCTAGAGACAGTAGGTCAATCCGGATCTGCATCTTCTGAGGACTGTATGAAGGCTGTTCAGGCTGCCAAAGAGGCACATCCTGAATGGAGAGAGATCCCCATCCGCTCGAAGAAGGCTGTTTTTAAAAAGGCAAAAGAGATCCTATTAAAAAAAAGCCTGGAAACCGGACGGCTCATCACCTTAGAAAAAGGTTCTCCTCTTCCTGAATCCATGTCCTCAGAAGTCATGAGTTCCCTGGAAGCATTAGACTATTATATCCACTCCATGGACCAACTTCTCCAACCCAAAAATATGAGGCACAATGTCATCCTTTTTTTTCACAAAAAAGGCCTTTTTCATTTCCAATCTTTGGGGCCGATGCTGGTCATTTCTCCCTGGAATTTTCCTTTCATGATCCCTTTTTTGGACATTCTCGCCGGGCTTACTGCCGGTAATACTCTGGTGATGAGGCCTTCATCAACAACCCCTTTTTGCGGACTCCATATAGGAGAGATCTTTGAGGAGGCAGGTTTGCCTCCCGGCGTATTAAATATCGTACCCAGCCGGACCCAACAAGCCGAAGAAATGATACGCCATCCTGATTTTCATCTGATCTCATTTACCGGCAGCACCTCCACCGGCAAACGTGTAATGGAGCTTGCCAGCCGGAATCTTACCAATGTCAATCTGGAACTCGGTGGAAAAGACCCCATGATCGTACTGAAAGACGCCGATCTTGACAAAGCAGCTTACGGTGCGGTCTGGGGAGCATTTATGAACTGCGGACAGAGCTGCGGTTCCATAGAACGGGTGTATGCAGACCGGGACATAATAGACTCTTTTATTGAAAAAATTACTGCTTTAACCAAAAATCTCAGAGTGGGAGATCCCAGGGATGAAGGCATCGATATAGGTCCCATGGTCACTCTCAGCCAATTGGAACTGGTAGAAGAACACATTAAAGATGCCCGGGAAAAAGGAGCTGAAGTTTTCTGCGGAGGGGAGAGAATACACGATCTGTCGGGTTATTTTATCAGGCCGGCGGTCTTGTCAAAAGTAAACCATTCCATGATGATCATGAAGGAAGAAACCTTTGGTCCAGTACTGCCGGTCATGCCTTTTTCAAGCCTCGATGAGGCCGCTGCGCTGGCGAATGATTCTGATTTTGGTTTAACCGCGTCGGTCTGGACAGAAAGTCGTAAAAATGCCAATTATTTAACCTCCAAGATCGAAAGCGGCACAGTAACTATTAATGATCATATGACCACTTTCTCAGAACCCGGCGCCATCTGGGGGGGGATCAAACAGAGTGGGATCGGCCGGTGTCATGGCCCTATAGGATTTAAGGATCTGGTTTATGTTAAATACGTTAGCCAGGATTTCAGTAAAAAAAAACATCGGATCTGGTGGTATCCTTATGATAAAGGTTTGCTAGAGGTACTGAACAAATCATTTCCACTTTTTTACTCCAACCGGTTGGGACAGAAGTTCAGATCAATGATGTCCTTGACGCCGTATTTATCCAGGATAAAAAAAGGCATACCCCTGTCGAATTTCATAAAGGGACTTCCCCGCCTACTGAGAAAATGAAAAAATACATAGGACTCACAGGTACAAACGCATCGGGAAAAGGAGAAATCGCTGCCTTCTTTCAGAAACATGGATTTTCTTATTTTTCACTTTCAGATCTGCTCAGAAAAGAGATCCGGAAACGGGGTTGGGAAGAAAACCGGGATAATTTGATCAACACCGGAAACGATTTGCGGGAAAAATACGGAGCGGATATACTGGCAAGACGGATCATGCAGGAAGTCGGCGAGAAAGCGGTTATTGACAGCATCCGGAATATTAAAGAAGCAGAATTCCTCAAAACTCAAGAAAATTTTGTTTTTCTGGCTGTCGATGCACCTGTAGAATTAAGATACCAAAGAAGTAAAAAAAGGGGAAGGAATGAATCGGCTTCATCCCTAGCAGAATTTATCCAAAAGGAAGCTCAGGAGCTAAGCGGTTCCGAAATACAGCAGCAGCTTATAAAATGCATGGAGATGGCGGATTTCTTGATCATTAACGACGGCACGCTTGAGGATCTGCATCGAAAACTGGAGAAATTTCTATGAAAAACAAAAGGATATCCAAGGATGAATATTATTTGGGGATCGCCCGGGAAGTGTCCACACGGAGCACCTGCTTCCGGCGAAGCATCGGGGCTATCATAATCAGGGGCGACCAGATAATCTCAACCGGCTATGTGGGTGCACCCAGAAAAACCAAGGACAGTCTGGAACACGGTTTCTGCCTCAGAGATAAACTTAAGATCCCGCATGGCCAGCGCTATGAACTCTGCCGGAGCGTGCATGCTGAGCAGAATGCCATCATCAATGCAGCCAGAGCCGGAGTCAGTCTTTTTGGGGGCGATATGTATATTTACGGCAGCATCCCCGGGGAGAGCAAACCAATCAATGCCTTTCCCTGTTTCATCTGCAAAAAGATGATCATCAACTGCGGCTTAAAACGGGTAATCTGTTCCACCAAAGACGGAGGGATGAAGGTTTTTGAAACCGATGATTGGATCAAAGACTGGCAGGAAAATGATATTATCGACGATAAAAACCAATATGGACAATGAATAATCTAACTGGATCTAAAATGCTAAAAAAACCCAATTTACTAAAATCAATTCATCGCACAGCTGCAGTGTTTTCGATCTTCCTCGCTGTCTTTCTCCTGCTCAGTCTCACTAACCACGCTCAGCAAGAAGAACAGCAGCCAACGGCAACAGAAGGAAAGGTCAATCTGCTCAAGCTCCTTAATATCCAGCCCTCTAAGGAGTCCATCGATTTTATTCTTAACCGTCCCCAGATACAACGGCAGGCGCTCGTGACTGAAATGCCTCATCATAAAACCACTTACCTCAGCGAGATGACGGCCAAAGATTTTGAGACTGTTATCGATATGCTGATATCTGTGGATGAAGATATCGAACATGTGCTAAGGAAAATCAACCGAGAAAAACTGGACCAGATGTCTGCTGCGATGGAAAAGGCTCTTGTCGCCGGGAATAAGATCTATTTATATGACTGCAGCAGTACTGGATGGGCCTCCAAAACAATTGAAAGTGTATTTTGGCGGCCCTTCTGGAATGGGGTAAAACAAGAAAAAAAGATCTGGGAAAAAATTACAAAAAACCTATCCGAAAACATCGAAGAATCTCTGCTAGGAGAAACATCCGGGGGTGATATAGCCTTGCTGTGCCCAGTTGACCCCCTAGAAGAACTCACAATAATGGGAAAGCTTGATAGTGTTGAAAACAACATTGGGTCTAACGATATTGTGATCGGAGTATCTGAAACCGGTGATGAGCCGGCTGTTATCGGTACTCTTGTTTCTGCTCTTGACCAAAGAAAAAAAGATAAAGCCCATCTTTCATCATCCCAAAAAAATAAGATCTTCTTTATTTACAATAATCCCGATGAAAAACTCATGCCCGACGATCTCAGCAGACAGATCCTGGGGGAAACGGATATCACCAAGATCAATCTCACCACCGGACCTCAAGCAGTAACCGGACATACAGCCATGCAGGCATCCACAATCAATACCTTTGTGCTGGGAAATACTCTTCAAGCAGCAGTCGCTAGAGCCCTGAGGAAATTTCTGTCCAGAAAAGAAATGTCGAAAATAGGATTCGAGGAACCGCTTGAATTAAATAACAGCTTGAATAGATTCAGTGAACTGCGCACACAAATTAAAAAAAACGCGCCTGAGCTGGCGGAATTATCCCGTTTGGAATCCGAGATTTTTAAGGCCGGTCATGTGACCACCTATATGGCAGGAAAAGGTTTTTTCA
The DNA here is from genome assembly GCA_964557845.1 of uncultured Eubacteriales bacterium. Classification (GTDB taxonomy): domain Bacteria; phylum Acidobacteriota; class Aminicenantia; order Aminicenantales; family Aminicenantaceae; genus CAZLBV01. The sequence continues at coordinate 4,336 of CAZLBV010000324.1, forward strand.
CCACCTTCGTCCATTCTGTTTGCCGAAATAGATTTTTCTATCTACACCCTTTCGAGAGCGTAAAAAGCGAAAGCATGCGAAGTAAACTGCAAATTTGGAGTCCTGAGGAAACATCTGAGGAGGCCTTGACACTGCTTCTGGGGCGAACCTTTAGGTCTACTGATTGGAATTTTTATACGAAATTTTTAACCGAACTCATAGACGATCCGGCCTCAAAAAATCAGGCATTGGAAACCGTTAAAAAGATCAAGAGCGAGTCATATGATCTGTATGATTTTTCCTATGGGAATTTTAATTTGGTCAATCGGGCTCCCAAAGCCGCCGATCTGGGAGTTTTGATCGTTTTAAGCCCGGAAGAAAAAGACTTGGAAAATAAACATTCCGCTTTTGTCCGGTTTTTAAATCTTTTCCAAGGAAGAGGCGCTTTTACTGCGGTTATTTACATATCAGAAGAAAGGGAAAAGGAATTTAAAAAGACCATTTCTTTGATATCCCAGCTTCAATCCAAAGGGCCCTTCATAAAAATTCGATTGGAAAATAACGGGAGGCCTTTTAAGATCGATCAACAGATCGCATTAAAAATGCTCCTGGATGTCCATTCAGCGGCTGTAATGGCAGGGGCAGGGAAAATTATCGGGAACACTCCCAGTGAAACCGCTGTTGATACTTTGAAACAGATCGACCGCGCAACTTCTCTTATTCAAAATTATGTCAATCAGACTATTCGCCACCCTCAATGGGTTAAAAAATTTGGAGTTCATAATCTGATTAACTACGGAGAAACCAATGCTGTTTTGTTTGAGAGCCTGAACTATCTAAAAAATACCAACATACAGGATTCTGAGGAGCGCATCGGAGTTGTAACGCTGTCAACAATCCGGATACTTGAATCTCTAAAAACACGACAGAGTATATCACTGGAAGAGGCATGGAAAATTGCTAAAGAAAAAGGATTGGCTCGATATCTAAGCGAAGCCGAGAAATAGTCTTATAGTTTTCAAGCTTAAAAATTTGTTACATCACCTCTACGCTGGCTGAAAAGTAACTATATTTCATTCATACCGCAGCGATATTATTAAATCCGCTGATGCCGCCCGGCTGGTCTGATAGAAATTGGTAAAAAGAGCAGCCATGCGATGTGCAGAAATGAACAAATATTTTTTTGTTAAAAGAAACACCGCAGCCCGAATCCACCCTGAAGCCTAAGGTTGGTGTCAGGAATAAAATCAAATACTGGGACAAATTCAAAAAAAAGATCTAAAGGAACCTTTTTAAAAAAATAATTAATCCCTATAGGAAAACGTATTCCTGCCCGCGTTTTTTTCTCCTTAGTCATACGTCCTCCCACGCCGTAATAAAAAGCCAGACTGGTCCTTTCAACTTTGATCAAATCAAATTTATGTCGCACCCAATCAGCATGCATATGCCAAGTATCCGTATCCACTGACCAGGCAGCACCGAAAACAAGGGCAGACCGGCTGCTCGTCCATGTCTTGAGGCACAGACCTGTAGGCTCTCCCAGAATAACACCGATCCCGGTCCCGCTTTGCTGGGCAGACAAGTCTCCGGCATAAACCAGCACCCCAATAATAACAATGAACATAGCAGTTAATTTTTTCATTTTATCCCCAAATTTATAAATTTCTGTAAGCATATCCTTTATCTTAAATATACTCTTTTTTTTATAAATAGTTTATAAAAAATTAAAACCAAAATTTATTCCCTTGAACGGATATTTATGGATTGTTCTGCTTAGGTATTATTGTTGGTTTTATCTTGAAGGATCCAGTTTGGAAAAGTGAATATTAATTTAATTTTTAAATACCTCACTTGAGATTAAAAACATAATGGATCATAATATTAAAGTAAGGAAAATTAATGGCAGATATTAAAGACAAAAAAATAATAGGCGAAGGCAAAGGTCTGGGACGCGGCGGTGGACGCGGCCGGAAGGGAGGCGGGGGCTTCGGCCCAGATGGTTATTGTGTTTGTGCTCAATGCGGAGAGAAAATAGGACACAAACGGGGCATAAAATGCACTGATCTAAATTGCCCTAAATGCGGGCACACTATGGTTAGGGAAGAACTGCTGGAAAGAAAAGTTAAGATATAACCTGGGCTATTCATAAAAAATGCCAATTGGATTTCCTGAATCTATTAGTATTAGTCCCAAGATCGAGATCAATAAAGAATTCCGGATCGCTCTAGATCTTCTCCAAAACAGATCTGAAAATGTTTTTATCACTGGAAAAGCCGGCACCGGAAAATCGACACTCCTTGAATATTTCCGTCAGCATACTAAAAAAAATGTAGTCGTACTGGCTCCTACCGGCGTGGCGGCTCTCAATGTCAAAGGCCAGACCATTCATTCATTCTTTAAATTTAAGCCCGGCATTACCCTGGAAAAAGTAAAAAAGATCGTAAAAGACAGAAAAAACAATCTCTATCAGGCTGCCGATACCATAGTTATTGATGAAATTTCCATGGTCAGGGCCGATCTGCTTGATTGTGTGGACCGGTTTCTCCGTCTCAACTGTGTACCTCCAAGAAAGCCCTTCGGAGGAAAACAGATGGTGTTTATAGGAGACCTTTATCAGCTTCCCCCGGTTATCAAAGGCAAGGAAAAAGAAATCTTTAAAAACCGCTATAAAACTGAGTATTTTTTCTCGGCGCAGAGCTTTGAATCACTGCCCATGGAATTCATTGAACTGGTAAAGATCTACCGGCAGAAAGATGAGAAGTTCATCGAGATATTGAACGGCATCCGGAACAAGACTTTCACCGAAGAACAGCTTGAAACTTTAAACACGCGCTGCGATCCTGATTTTGAACCATCTGGCGATGATTTCTATATCTACCTGACCACGCTTAACCAATTGGCTGATCAACTCAACAATGAGAAGCTTCAAGAGATAAATAGTCCGGTCTGTCACATCGAAGGGATCATAAAAGGGAATTTCACTCAGAAGGACCTGCCCACTCAGGAGGTAATCTCGCTTAAAACTGGTGCCCAGATCATGCTGTTGAACAATGATCCCATGGGAAGATGGGTCAACGGCAGCGTAGGACGGGTTGAAGAGATTCTAGGAGCAGAGCACGAGAAGCCTGAAATTATTTTAGTGGAACTTATTGATGGAAGCCTGGTTGAAGTGGAGCCCTTCACCTGGAAAATTTTCGAGTATAAATATGATGAGGTTTCCAAAAAAATTATCACCAAAACATTGGGCTCTTTCACTCAATTTCCATTGCGGCTGTCCTGGGCGATAACCATCCATAAAAGCCAGGGCAAGACTTTTCAGCGGATCATTCTAGACCTCCAGAGAGGGACCTTTTCTCCCGGGCAGACCTATGTGGCTCTCAGCCGCTGCACAACTCTAGAGGGGATCGTTTTGCGCCAGCCCATCCGGAAAAAACATGTCTTCATGGATTGGAGAGTCGCGGATTTTCTTACCAGGTTTCAATATGATATTTCAGAAGAGAAGATGCCGCTGGAGGAAAAGATAAATTTTCTGCAGGCGGCCATCGAGAAAAAGCAACTACTTGAGATCCTTTATCTCAAAAAAAGTGATGAAAAATCGAGACGGATCATTGAGCCTAAATATGTGGGAGAGCTATTTTACAAAAATATACCTTTCCTGGGCCTTGAAGCCTACTGCCACTCAAGACAAGAATACCGAAATTTTCGGGTGGACAGGATCCTGGAGATGAAGAGTATAAAAAAATGAAAATGCTTTATCATAAAAGTATGACCCCAGAGAAGTGGAAGAAATTTTCTTTCTGCGAACAGATGGCCAATATCGGGAGCGAGGTGTTTAGAGCTATGAGCTGGCGGAAGAAAAATCAAGAATACAGCCGGCTTTCTCTGGAAAGAGCCCTGGAACTTCTGGATCTAACCCTGGAAATCTCCGGCAGTTCAAAGCCTCGGCTTAAGGAATTGGCCCGCCTCAGAGAAGTCCTGGCGGATTATTTTTACTTTGATAACGAATATGGCTCCAGTGATAAAAATTGGGAAAATTATTTCCATGTCTTTAATTACGCCGCCAACAAAATTCAGCTTCACTGAC
>CAZLBV010000325.1:0-3976 GCA_964557845.1 uncultured Eubacteriales bacterium
GCTCTACAACCGCCATTAAAACCTCAGGATCACTTCGGGAGATAGCCAGGCCTATCCGCCCTTTATCACCCTCGGGAAGACCATTGGTAAGCTCGGTCCAGGAGGCACCCGCATCCGCAGACTTAAAGATCCCACTGTTGGGGCCGCCTGAATCAAAACGCCAGGGCTGACGCAGCCGCTGCCAGAAACTAACATACAGAATCTCGGGATTCTCAGGATGCATCACCAAGTCGATGGCACCGGTTTTTCCATCATCAGGAAGCCCATTGGTCAATTTTATCCAGGTGTTCCCGCCGTCTTCGGTCTTATAAAGCCCGCGTTCTCCGGAATAACCCCAGGTGTGGCCGGTGGCGGCCACATAGACGATATCAGGATCAGTGGGATGAGTTATGATCCGGCCGATGGTTTGGGTGGTTTCCAGACCCATACGGGTAAAACTCTTACCGCCATCAATGGATTTATAGATGCCATCGCCCCAGGCGATACTGTTGCGGCAGCATTCCTCTCCGGTTCCTACCCAGATGATGTTGGGATCTTTCTGGAAAAAGGCTACATCACCTATAGAAGCCGATCCATAATGATCAAAAATCGGCTCCCAGGTCGTGCCGGCATTTACGGATTTCCAGACACCACCGGAAGCACCTGCCACTAAAACATGAGTAAAATCACTATCCAGCGCTTCAAAATCAGAGATTCGTCCCACCATATTAGCCGGGCCGATGTTCCGCCATTTCATGTCGTTGATCTGTAGCTGTCCGTCATTTTCGGACAGGTTAAAACTGGCCATAAACAAAAATAAACACGCAGCCAACAGGCAGTTTAGAACTTTTTTTAGGGGAATATCCATTGATCACTCCTTTAATTTTATTAAGCTCATCAGATTCTTTTTTCTCCTTTTACTGAATCATATGAACATAAAGACGCTAAAGAACAAAGGGGGAAAACTGAATATGAGAGCCCTCGTGATTGAATTAAATCGAACATATGAACGAACATTATAAAAAATTAGACAAAATATTCCAATAAAAAAAGGGTTCGGGTTACTATGTCCCTTTTTTTTATTACCAGGATAATCGTAAAAAAATATGTTATGATAACCTAACGATCATAGATTTGGAGGAAAAAATGAAAAAGATAACATTTGCACTAACTGTAATTTTATGCTTAATCCTGCTTCAGCCTCAGTTATCGGCTGAAGAGACTCATCCTTTTTCTATTCATGACATGCTGGCTATGGATCGTATTTCCGATCCTCAGGTGTCACCGGATGGAAACTGGATCGTTTTTAACCTAAGATCTACCGATCTGGAAGCCAACCGCGGCCGCACCGATCTTTGGCTGGTCGGAATCGATGGGAATGATCTCAGAAGATTGACTACTCATCCGGCTGCCGATTATAACGCCCGCTGGTCGCCCTGTGGAAAATATATTTGGTTTTTATCCACCCGATCAGGATCATCCCCGGTCTGGAAGATACGTGTAGGCGGAGGTGAAGCGGTTCAATTCACAGACCTTCCTTTGGATTCGGGAAACTTAGTGGTTTCACCGGATGGAAATCATATCGCCTTTACTCTGGAGGTATTTCCGGAACAGCCCACTCCCAAAGCGACCAAGATGAGACTGGATAAAATTGCTTCACGCAAAAGTACCGGCATCCTCTATGAAAATATTTTCATCCGTCACTGGGATACCTGGAAAGACGGACGGCGTTCCAATCTATTTGTCATGCCAACAGCAGGTGGAGAATGCCGGAATGTGATGCCGGGCATGGATGCGGACACTCCTTCAAAACCCTTCGGAGGCCCTGAGGAAATTGCTTTTACTCGGGATGGAAGCGGACTGGTGTTTACCTCCCGGAATGTAGGCCGGGAAGAGCCCTGGTCCACTGATTTTGATCTCTATTATGTCCCTTTAGATGGGTCCGCGGCTCCTAAGTGCCTGACTGAAGACAACGAAGCTTGGGATACCGGCCCGCTGTTCTCACCAGACGGAAAAATTATGGCCTATATGGCCATGCAGCGTCCCCGCTTCGAAGCCGACCGTTTTCGTATCGTGCTTTACTCCTGGCCTTCCGGGGAAACTCGAATATTGACCGAGGATTGGGACCGATCTCCCTCCTCTTTATGCTGGTCTCCTGACAGCAAGTTCCTTTACGCCACAGCTCCCAACCTGGGACAGGTCTCTTTATTTGCCATAGATGCTGCAACCGGAAACGTATCTACCGTCATCGAAAAAGGACATATCGGTTCCCCCTCTTTTGCAGGAGATAGAATAATCTTCGGTATGGATACGCTTAAATCTCCGGTCGAGCTTTACTCCATCAAACCTGATGGAAGCGATGCCCAGTCCATCACCCAGATCAATGAAGAGCAAGTAGCTGCTGCAAGAATGGGAAATTATGAACAGTTCACTTTTAAAGGTTGGAACGACGAAACTGTATACTGTTATATTGTCAATCCAGTTGATTTTGACCCTACAAAAAAATATCCTGTCGCTTTTCTTATTCATGGCGGGCCACAGGGTTCATTTGGCAATAATTTTCACTACCGCTGGAATCCTCAAGCTTATTCCGGCGCCGGTTATGCCGTAGTCATGGTTGATTTTCACGGCTCAGTTGGCTACGGCCAGGATTTTACAGATTCTATCAGCGGAGATTGGGGAGGCAAACCTCTGGAAGATCTACAAAAGGGATTGGCTGCGGCCTTAGATCGTTATCCCTGGATGGATGGGGAAAGGATCGGCGCCCTCGGGGCCTCATTCGGAGGCTTTATGATCAACTGGATCGCCGGGAACTGGCCGGACCGCTTCCTGTGCCTGGTCAATCACGACGGCAATCTGGATGAACGGATGGCCTATTTTGCCACTGAAGAGCTCTGGTTCCCTGAATGGGATCATAGGGGAACTCCCTGGACCAATCCTGAAGGCTACGAAAAACACAATCCGGTCAATTTTGTTAAAAACTGGAAAACCCCTATGTTGGTTATTCATGGCGCCTATGATTTCAGAGTGGTGGACACGCAGGGAATTGGAACCTTCAATGCCCTTCAGCGTTTAGGTATCCCCAGCAAGCTGCTGTATTTTCCAGATGAGAGCCACTGGGTGCTTAAACCCCATAACAGCATCCAATGGCATGAAACTGTCATCGGTTGGCTGGATCGGTGGTGTAAAAAATAAACTTGTTAACTCAGCTTCGCAACATAAATCAGTAAATCAGCGAAACTGTTTTTTTCATTTGACAAATAAGAGTAACTCCTATATAGTAGTTCTATGCCAATTAATTTCAAGGATGAATCTCTTAACCAGTTCAGAGAAAAATGCAAAGAGAATAATCTCAAGGTCACACCTCAGCGCATTATCATATACAGAGAACTGCTTAGGTCCGATGACCATCCCAATGCAGAAGCTCTCCATAAAAGAATCACTAACATCATACCTGATATATCACTGGACACAGTTAATCGGACACTTTTAACTTTTGCTAAGATCGGGATCATAAAAAACGTTGAAGGCTATGGTGAGCCCAGGCGCTATGATCCCAAAATGGAGACCCATCACCACTTCAGATGTGTTAACTGCGGCGCCATCATTGACTTTGATTACAAACCATATGATGATATAGGCATCCCGGAAGATATCAAAAAGAAATTTTCTATACTCGGCAAAAAGGTCCTGTTAGAGGGATACTGCGATAAATGCCTGAAAAAGTGGTAAAAATTTTTTTATTTATTAATAGGAACTTATACTACTTTTTTTAATATATTAATTAGGATAGATAATTAATAAACAACAAAAAGCTAAAAAACTTTTTTGGGAGAATATACCATAAAACAGGATAAAATCTTAAACAAGATTCACTAAAATAAGGAGGTTATTGATGAAAAAAGGAAAAAAAACACTAACCACAGCTTTTGGAATTCCAGTGGCTGACGATCAGAACAGCTTGACCGCAGGCAAACGCGGACCGGTTCTGATGCAG
>CAZLBV010000326.1:0-7734 GCA_964557845.1 uncultured Eubacteriales bacterium
TATACCGGGTGGTGGTCACTCTTTATAACGGACGCCTCATGCCGACCATGTCGCAAGCCGCCATCACCAACAAGGTACAGAAACCTGATATGCTGTCCCTATCCGGAGATGTCAAAGTTATAGCTGCCGGCTCCAAACAGAGCCCGCAGATTTCCATAGATATACCCGCCCGCTTCCGCCGGTTCATGCGCTTCGGCTTTATGGGAGATCAGGACATAACTTTCATCGATCAAAAAGACTTAAAGAACCTCAAATTAACCAATGGAATCCCAGGTAAAGGCGGCGAAGTAGAGTACCATTATCTGATAGAAGGCAAAGGCAGTGTAACGGCTAAACTCGACTGCCAAAAAGGCGGAACTCATACGAAATCGATAACTTTGAAGTAACTGCAGATAACTGATATGGCCGTATAAAATATAAGGACATATTATCTATTTACCTGATAGTTTTGCTTTGCCTTTGGGAGGGCCTGGATTTTTAGAGGCCCGTTAAGGGAAGGGTAGAGTAAAACCAAAACAACCTATGCAGTACCAGCCTTTTTGATGTTCGATTTACCAAAAATAACAAAATCTAATTACTAATTTGAAATTATAAGCTATAATTTGGTTGAGAATAGAATTATGTGTTTTTTAAAAAAATTGAGAAGGGATGGGGAAAAAGATGAGTTTTAAAGGTAGAGACATTGTTTCCATTAAAGATTTTTCCAAGGCGGATCTGCTGCATATCTTAAAAGTTAGCCAGAATATGGAGACTGATAAACCAGATCTGCTGAAGGATAAAATTCTTTCAGTGCTGTTCTTTGAACCTTCCACACGAACCCGGTTAAGCTTTGAAAGCGCTATGTGCAGGTTAGGGGGAAAGGTGGTTGGATTCTCGGATGAGAAGGTATCTTCAATAAAAAAAGGGGAGACGATCTGGGACACTATCAAAATGGCGGAGCAGTATAGTGATGTTATTGTGATAAGGAGCCCGATAGAAGGATCAGCCAGATTGGCGGCGGAGGCCGCTTCCATCCCCGTGATCAATGGCGGAGACGGTGCCAACCAGCATCCTACTCAAACTCTGCTTGACCTTTACACGATTCAGAAAGCCAAAGACAAACTGGATGGATTGAAGGTGGGTTTTTTGGGTGATTTAAAATATGGACGCACAGTCCATAGTTTGGCTCTAGCCTTGAGTCATTGGAAGATCGACCTGTTTTTCATCGCACCCGATGCCCTGCAGATGCCTGATCAATACTTAAGAGATCTCGGGGAAAGAGGAATAAAATGCCGGCAAACCAACGACATCCTGACAGTCAGTGAGGATCTGGATATACTCTATGTAACCAGAATCCAGCAGGAAAGATTTCCCGAACCCATGGAATATGAAAAATATAAGCACACTTATCGGCTTGACCAGTCTCTATTAAGCCATATAAAAAAGGATCTGAAGATCATGCATCCTCTACCGAGAGTAGGTGAAATAAGCCCGGAACTGGACGAAACCCAGCATGCCATTTATTTCGAGCAGGCAGGGAATGGAGTAACGGTGAGAAAGGCTGTGCTGGCGCTGGTTTTAGGAAAGGTGAAATGAAATGAAAAAGACAGAAAGAAAAATACCAGCCATAAAAGACGGGTCCGTAATCGATCATATCCCTTCTCGTGAAACCTTTCGGATCATGCGAATATTAAATCCCCAAGAATTCATTCACCCTATCTCCGTGACCTTGAATCTGGACAGTAAGAAAATAGGGAAAAAAGGGGTGATAAAAATTGATAACCGGTTTTTAACCAAAGATGAAGTAGATAAGATCGCCATCCTTGCTCCCAACGCATCTGTAAGCATTATTAAGAATTATAAGATCGAAAAAAAGATACATGTAAAAATCCCCAAAGAGATCATCGGCATCCTCAACTGTTCTAATCCTATGTGCGTCACCAACAAAGAAGATGTTGTTACCAAATTTAAAGTTATAAGAGAAGATCCTCTGGAACTTAAATGCCAGTACTGTGAAAGAGTGTATGGAAAGGATGATCTGGAAATCAAAAGAAAATGATAAAGAAGAAAACAGCAGAGCCACCCTTCATCTAAGAAATGCGATTCGATGGGGATAATACCAAGGATATTTTATACCATTTTAAAACAACTGGCCTGGGAAAGTATCAATGTGATCGAGGTTGTATCCACCTACACCGAATTTACTATTATTCTTGAACGGGGGCAGGTCGATCAGTCTTTTTCGATCTTAATGAAATACTTCCACCCGGAATGAGCTCAATCCTTTTCCTTGTTCTTCCTTCCCCGGATTTTTATGTCAAAATCAAATGAAAATGTATCCGCATTATCGAGACTCCCTCTAACTTGGATCTCAACCTTATCACCAGCCTTGGCATCAGGAAATAATCCAATGGCATCCTTTTGGTAAAAGAGCGCATCAAAATAACTGTCTTTGAGGCTAGTTGTATAGGGAGCGATCTCTCCACCCCCGCCAGCAATGACCACTGATCCTGGAACTATTGTATCAAAACCAGTACCTTTGATCTTCACCTTCACCGGTTTTTCGCTTTCAGTCCAATTCAATTTCCAATTTTTGGGAATGACTCTGGCACTAAGGTCGACATTCCCCTTCTTCCCGATATAGATCCAATCCTTCAGTATAAAACTCCCGCCGTCTTTAAAGTTCCCTATGATCTGAATTTCATGTTTATCGCCCTTGTTTAATTCCGGGATAAGAGTAATAACTTCTTTTTTATAGAATCGGGATCTGAACAGATATCCTCCCAGAAGAGATTTAAAGGATGTAACTTCTCCTCCTTCGGGTCCTATCATCTTTACAGATTCAGGATCGATATTATCGAATCCTTCTCCGCTGATCTTAACGATCACCCTTCCTTCGCTGTTGATCCAATTTTCAGACCAGCTGTCCGGAGATATTTCAGCCTTTAGCTCATCACCATCCGCTGTAATTCCAGCGGTCCCATCTGTGGTATTGCCCTCAGATATATCTGCAGGATTTGAAGAAACCGGATTTCCACTGCTGCAGCTGAATGCAAAAAAACATAAAACCAGGAGAATCGTTGATAAAAAGATCTTTGTTTTCATGAATCCTCCTTTATAAACCAGCCTGCGTTCAAGGTTTACAATTTTTTTTCTAATTATTACTTTAAACAAAAATTTTTATCTGTCAATCACCCTTAGAGATTATAAATTTTATCACCTTTTATCCTTCGTTAACATCACCGTTCATCAATACTGTTTATTTTACATCCGGTTTCAGGTGCTGGATGAAATATTCGACCCGGGCTTTTCTGTACTGGTCAAAACGGATGCCGTGCTGCTGTTCCGGATAGATCATCAGATCGAACATTTTATTCTTTTTCAAGAGCTCATAGATAAGCTGAATCGTGTTCCCGGGATGGACATTGTCATCCACCGCGCCATGGTGGATAGAAAGATGGCCTTTGAGATCTTTAGCATAGGTCAAACAAGATCCCTTCTCATATCCTTCGGGATTATCCTGAGGCCGGCGCATATAACGTTCTGTATAGATGGTGTCATAATTACGCCAATCCGTTACCGGCGCTCCCGCCACACCAACGTGGAAAACATCAGGTGCCTTCAACAAGGCAATACAGGTCAGGTAACCTCCATAGGAATGCCCGGAGATCCCCACCCGGCCGGTATCAACATAAGAACGCTGGCTTACATGCTTTACTGCCGCCACATGGTCTTCCAGTTCAATCTGACCCAGGTTCATATACATAAGATTCTGGAAGTCTTTACCCCTGCCGGAAATACCCCTGTGATCAATGGATAAAACTATAAAACCCAACTGCGCCAAAGCCTGGTTTCCATCATTAAAATTGTATCGATTATAGATCATTTTGGCACCGGGCCCTCCGTAAACCGACATGATCAATGGATATTTCTCATTCTCATTGAAATGAGCCGGTTTATACAGGATTGCATCCAGGTCGTATTTATTGTCCGCGGATTTAAAGGTAAAATGCTCCGGTTTAATAAGATCAAATCCTTTGAACTCTTCCGAAACAATAGAACGTCCCAATTCCCTCACAAGGGTCCCGTCTCCCCGGTGAAGGGTGATCCTGGTCGGAATATCAAAGGATGAAAAGTTGTCAACATAGTACTTGGCTTTCGGCGCAAGCCTGGCAGAATGAGATCCGGCCTCTTTTGTCAAATGAATAAATCCAGTCCCATCCAGCCTTACCCGGTAAAGGTGTGATTCCATCCCCCGATTCTCGGAGCCGGAAAAATAGACCCATCCGTTTTCCTCATCCACTCCGGATATACTTCGAACCGGTAGTTTTGCATTGGTCAGCTGTTTGACCAAATTTCCGTCCAGATCATATAAATAGATCTCATTCCACCCGCTCCTCTCAGATGTCCAAAGAAGATGCTTGTTGTCGTTAAGAAAGGTCAGATCAAAATCCGCGTCTATATAACATTTATCTTCATCCTTCAGCATACACCTGACTTCCCCTGTGTTAGGATCCGCTGCAAAAAGCTCAATAACATTTTGAAGCCGATTCAATCTCTGATAGGTAAAAAGACTTCCATCCGGGGTCCATTGCCCACGGAAAAGATAGACATTCGTTTCCATGCCTGTCTCGATCCGGACCTGCTTTTTTGATTTAACATCTACTATATAAAAATTGATAATGGGATTATTGGCTCCGGACTTGGGATAGCTCTGAAGCTCCAGTTCTGGTGCGGGATCGATATCATGCACGATGGGATATTTTTTGACCGGACTTTCATCGAACTGCATGTAGGCGATCCGGGTGGAATCCGGAGACCACCAGAAGGCCTCATACTGGCTTAATTCCTCAGGATAGACCCAATCAGGGAATCCGTTGCGCAGATCTTTATGGCCATTGGTGGTCAAAGCTTTCTCATCGCCGTCCATATCCTCAATATAGAGATTATAATCCCTGATAAAGGCCCGGTATTTAAGATCAGGAGAAAAAACTTCAGAATACATGCGGCCTCTGACCCCCCGGATCTGTTCTTCCGGTTCATACATGATCATCGTTCCCGAAACCAGATCAAAAACATAGGACCGGCTTCCTACCGCAAAATTTATGGTTTGCCCGGCATCAAGAAATGTGAACTCCTTGAAGGGCAGTTTTTCAACACTTTTTCCGGTAAAAGCATTAAAGGCGCCGATAAGTGCGGCATCATAAAACAAGCTGCTTTTCTCACCTGATTCAGCATCTACTTTCTTGAAGGTATCATCTTCATAGATATAATAAGCATCTCCTGACGGCAGCCAGTCGATCCTTCTCATCCCTTCAAATTTTACCAGGGTACGGTCGGTACGCAGTTTCTCATAGAGCTCTTTCCCCCGTATTTGGCTCTGGAGAGGTAAATTCAAAGAAGCTAGAACGAATAGGATGATCAAAGTTAATAAAAATGATTTTGATCCAAATATTTTTCTCATCTCTATCTCCTAAATTTAATTTAATAAATTGACCTTTATTCAGAAGCAATTAAACTTAAGTATAAGCAAATTTAATGCTTCAATCCAACCATATTTATTTATTAAGATCCGTCTTGGGATAGGATCACCAGCCATCCCTCACCTGGTTTGACCGTGATTTTTCCTGCCGGATCAAAGGATGCGGCGGTTTGAAAATCTCTGATCGGATAAGCTAATAACCGGCATTTTTGCGGAACCAGGCCTAAACGCTCCCAATCCACAATAATTTTCACCTTAACCTCATCTTCTGCCCAGCTGGCAAGGGCGATCAGAACCTCTTTTTTCTTGATGAAGACAGTAGCCAGAACATCATCTCGACTGGTTTTTACCGGAGAATCCGGAACCCAGAATCCGATCATCCGGGCCTTCTGGATCTCAAAATCATCCCAAAATTTCCAAAGCGGTGTTGGATCACCGGCCCAGGGTAAACGGGATGTCATGCCGAAGACCATCCCCCGCCAGGGATTGCCACCATCCTGCAGCATCTCTACCATAACTCCAAATGGAATTCCGGCCATTTCCACCATCCAGAAATCAGGCGAAGCATTATAATCAAAATATTCCCCGAACCAGAGCCGGTTGATATAAGGAAAATGTTCCAGATAGAGGTTGGCGCTGTTGGCAAAGCCGTCACGAACATTGAACTGGTTGGCAGAATGAAGATCGATGAGTGCACCAGGGCGGCCCCGGTCAAGAATTTTCCTGACTCTTTTCATTGTGATCCGGTCAAATGCCACATCATCGATATAAAGACCGTCGATCCCTACATTTTCGACCAGCCAGTCCAATCCTTCTACGTAATAATTATGCCAGCGGGAGATACCGCTGTTGATAACCGCGGCATCCTTCAGATCAGGAACAAACCAGGCCGCAATATAATCAGACACCAGATGTTCCTGCAGCCAGGAAAAACCTCCTCCCGGTCCGTAGGATAGTATCTCATCTCCCAGGCTCCTGAGTGCAAAGATCTCCGGCGCCCGATTGGATAGTTCCCGAACAGTGTAATAGATCTTCACCTTCATTCCTTTTGAATGGGCTTCATCAATATAAGCCTTCATTTCACCCGGACGCAGAAAGGGATAATTAATAAAAGGATTAATTTCTGTAGCGTGATGGACATTGATGGTATTGGCGCCGGTGGCTTCTATTTCATCAACCGGATCAAACCGGTGGAAATAGCGGATGTTCCACTGTCCGGCTGTATCCAGCAGTTTGAAAGGTGTAAGCAGCAGTCTGAAATTGAAATGGAGTTTTTCATCGGGTTTAAGGAGCCTCTCTCCACTGAAGGCTGAGATCAGAAAAATGTTCTTATCTTTCTCTATAAAACTGCATCCGCCTTTTCCACCGTTAAACCAGGAAGGCGGCATATTCAACGGTTTAAGCAGATAAAAATTGGTATTGAGCGGACGGGAATAATTGATGTCCTTTAAACTGATCTGCAGACCGGCGTTGACATCTCCCACCCAGGCTGAATCCTGATTTTTTTTCTGATCCCACTGCCATTGGAATTCCTGCGGCCGCAGGCCTCCTTTGATCCCCATCCCCATCATATACTTTGCAATATCTCTTAAAAGCGGTATCTCCAGACGGATATCCTTTACCTTTAGGGGCCTGCTGCTGTGTAGAGATATTTCATATTCCACACAGCCGTCAAATTCCAATCCCGCGCGGCATTCCAGGGATAATGGTCCCGAGGTGCTTTTTGATGACCATATGACTATCCCTTCCGCCTTTTTTTCTAGAGTAATTTTTCCTTTCTGCCAGGCAAGGATGCCATTCTCATCAGATTCTACCACAAGATCAATGGGTGCTGCCAGAATCTGGCGGCCTGTTTTTGAAAGATAGGTCATCTCCGGAGCAAAATAGCTGAGGATACTTTGAGGAAAACCCATATCATTCAAGATCATCTCACGGCCTAAACAACTGATCTTTCTCCCCGAGACCTTCACCGGAATAAACGGAGAGACAATGCCGTCATCAAAGGCCAGTAAAGAATTCAACCATCTCAAGCGTGAGTGACGCCAAGGTTCTGTGTCCCCGGCATCAGAAATGACTTCATCGAGAACCGTTACATTGAATTCAATCTCCTGCGGATCCATATGTTTAGGCTTTATCCATAGTGTGGCCTTGTATGTACCGGGCACAGCCTGTTCCGGAATCTGCATCCCGCACCATAAGGCTTGGATATGCCCTTTTTTCACCGGGCAAACTCTATCAAACTTTTGTCCGATCCAGTCTGTGCCCCCGGTATT
>CAZLBV010000327.1:0-9004 GCA_964557845.1 uncultured Eubacteriales bacterium
CAGAACCAGTCCGAACCCGCCGTTGATGGCTTTTCCTATTCCTACTCCGCCTCCGTTGTGGAGGGTCACCAGGCTCATGCCGCGAGCCGCATTCCCAGCAAAACATTGAACCGCCATATCGGCAGTGATATTGCTGCCGTCTTTTATATTTGCTGTCTCTCTAAACGGAGAATCCGTGCCCCCTGTATCGTGATGATCTCTGCCCATCATCACCGGTCCGATCTCGCCTTTTCTAACCATATCATTGAATTTATGAGCGATCTTCACTCTTCCTTTTTCATCCTGATAGAGAATGCGGGCTTGAGTACCTACCACCAGGGAATTTTTTTCAGCGTTTTGTATCCAAACATAATTATCCCGGTCTTGGGCACAACGGTTTGGATCAATACAGGATAAAGCGGCTTTATCTGTTTTGATCAGGTCTTCATGTTTGCCGCTGAGACAGACCCATCTGAAAGGACCGTATCCGTAATCAAAGAGCAGAGGGCCCATTATATCTTCCACATAAGAGGGGAAAATAAAACCATCTTTGGTATCCCTTCCGTTCTTGCAAATCTCTTTTACGCCGGTATCAAATACCGCTTTCATAAAAGAGTTTCCATAGTCAAAGAAATAAGTCCCTTTTTCGACCAATTGTTCGATCAGGTTGAAATGTTTCTTCAAACTTAAATCAACCAGTTTTTTGAACCGATCGTGATTCCTGCTTATCATTTCTGTTCTTTCCCCAAATGAAAGGCCCTGAGGGCAGTATCCGCCATCATAAGGAGCATGACAGGAGGTCTGATCGGAAAGAAGTTCGATTAAAATGTTATTTTTAACGGCATATTCCAGGAGATCGACGATATTGCCGTAATAAGCAATAGATACAGGTTCCTTTTTATTCATATAATCTTTGGCTGTCCGAAACACTTCGTTGAGGTCGGATGATACTTTAGAGACCCAACCTTGTTTATACCGGGTTTGGATGCGTGATTCATCGACTTCGGCAATAACTCCGACTCCCCCGGCAATCTCGATTGCCTTTGCCTGAGCGCCGCTCATTCCCCCTAAACCGGATGAGACAAAAAGATGACCGGTCATATCTTCTTCCTGGGTTAGGCCCAACCGCATACGGCCGGCATTAAGAAGGGTGTTGAAAGTTCCATGAACAATGCCTTGAGGGCCGATGTACATCCAGCCTCCCGCTGTCATCTGCCCATAATTGGATACACCCAGCTGCATGGCCCGGTGCCATTCTTTCTGATTATCGAATTCTCCTACAAGTAATCCATTGGTATTAATGACCCTGGGAGCTTCCGGATGGGACCTAAACAGCCCCAAAGGATGTCCGGATTCAACCACTAAGGTGTAGTCCCGGGTGAGTGCTTCGAGATATTTTTTTATCAATCTGTACTGCATCCAGTTCTGGCATACCTGGCCGGTCTCTCCATAGGTAACCAGCTCATAGGGATAAAGGGCGACTTCGAAATCAAGATTGTTATCGATCATGACCTGAAAAGCTTTTCCTTCTAGACATTCTCCCAGGTATTGATCTATCGGTTTTCCATAGATCCGGCCTGAGGGACGAAACCGGTAGCCATAGATCCTGCCCCGTGTCTTTAACTCGTTCAAAAACTCTGGGGCCAGGGTTTCATGGAATTCTTCCGGAATGTATCTGAGGGCATTCCTTAAGGCCAATTCTGTTTCGGTGCGGTTAAGATTATAGACGCGGTCGGAAGCGCGGCGGATCCCTTTTCCGAATTCGGGCATATCAGGCAAAATATGGTCCAGTTTAATCTTCATGGTGATTTCAATTTCATTATTACCTTTCATAATTGAACTCCTTTTTAGATTGGAGAAACTCAATCATTTTCTGGGATGATCCCTGCGGCTATTATTATATGATTTTAGGGGTTGTTTGAAAACCGGAAACATAATTGATAAATGTAAATAGACTTATCTCCCCGAAAAAAAGCATATTAGAAGCAGATTTGGAATCAGATCTCTACTTTAAAGACACTTTTAAGCGAAAATCCTAAAATGATGGTTAATATGAAATAGACGATCAGCCAATGCATTCCCAGCCCAAAGAAATTCATGTTTTTGGTAGGGTAGAGGATCTCTACTGATTTTATAGGTAGATCTTTATCGATCGGGGCTTCAGTAGGATTGATCAGCTCGTCGATGAAATTTTTTTGTAATTTAACAGGAGAGATCCGGCTCAAAGGGGCTGCCTGAACAGAAAGGGATTTTTTTATATTTTCTCCGGCGACCGAAAACACAAGGTCATGCTCTCCCGTTTCAATGGGGGATATCCGCCAGTCGATCTCATTCGTCTCCGAGATTCTAAGCGGAGGAGTTTCTATCACATAGGCTGGAGACGGTTCCAAACGGATGTCTGTATCCAAAGGATCATAGTTTTCTTTCAGTTTTACTTTTACCAGTGTTTTTTGTCCGGGTTCTAAGCTGTCATAGCTGAACCAGAAATTCGTGTGCGCGATGATGAGTATGATCGGGATTATCATGAACAGCAGGGGTTTAGCTGAGTAGGCAATATACTTTGAATTCTGACGTAAAATGTTGCCTTGGGCCTTGAGCGAGATCCTGAGATTATCTTTATACAGGCGCAGTTCCAGCAGATGTGCTTTTATTCTATCTTTTACTTTTCTTATTCCTGCTTGATTGGACGTGTGTTTGAAGATAAAAAAGATCAGAAAAACAGATAATATAGAGATCACAATCATACCCACCCATGGGTTCATGCCACGAAAAGGATAAAAAATTACATCGAAGATTTTCTGTAAAATCGAATTAAATATCCACATTATATTCCTTTTAAATCGTTCTGAATGGGATCAGTTTGATCCCTTAAATGGTCTATGAGATGTAACCAAGACCCTTGAGTTTTTTCTTCACCTCTTCCTCAGAGTCGGATTCTTCCAGGCCCGAAATCTCTTTTTCCAGGCAGTGGGTGATAAATTCTTCGGCTGAAGAATAACCTGAAATCTCAGAGAATTTTTTTACTTTTTCCACTAACTCTTTATCCAATTTCACTTTAACTTTACCCATTTTCTGATCTCCTTGTTAAAATATGGGTTTTCCTACCATTTCAGGAGGAATAGGAATTCCATATAAATTCAATATAGTTGCAGTTAAATCGTATAAGGCCGGTGATTCTGCCTTTATCTTTTTATTGGTGTAGATTATCCCCGGAGTTATCTCAGAAGCGCCGCAGTGATCCCCGCTCCATCTTTCAATGTTGTCTTCCAGAATGTTTTTAGGAATTCTTCCTAAAGGAGTACTCCAGGAAACACGGTATCCCCGGTTGTAGCCTAAGATTATATCTGGCGCTAGGTCGACATAGTCTCCTTGGTATATATCTTTAGCTAAACTTGCTTTGAATACAGGTCTTATTCCGGTTAGGGGGTCTATAAAATTTTCCAATTTATAGGCGATTTCTCTCATCAGAGGTTCTTTTTCAGAAGCTGAGATGATTCCTTCTGCTTCACGGCCCAGCTCATTGATATAAATACTATTTAGTCCCAGGGCATAAGCTTTGCTTTTCGACCAGTCCGTATTCATGAACAGATCATCTTCGCCTTGTTTCCAGGGATTGATGAGAGCATGGTATCCATTTTCTTTTAACCAGGTGTTGACATTAAAGGAACGCCGAAAAGGAGCAAATCCATGATCCGACATGACAAAAAGGATGGTATCCTTGTCCATTTTCTGCATAGCCATATCCAGCATTCTATCTGCTTCCCGGTATATATTCTCGATGGTGTTTCCGAATTTAGCTGCCAGTTTTTCATCATAGATAGGATTTTGTTTGTCCAGAAGCCGCCAGAACATGTGCTGTCTTTGGTCTGTGCTGGAGAGATAGAAAAAGAGAACACCGGATTCAAACCGGTTAAGTTCGTATTCGAACATAGCCTTTCTTTCATTAAGGACGATGTCGTCCTGGTACAGGAACTGCTCATCATCTAGTATGCCG
Organism: uncultured Eubacteriales bacterium; assembly: GCA_964557845.1. Lineage (GTDB taxonomy): Bacteria > Acidobacteriota > Aminicenantia > Aminicenantales > Aminicenantaceae > CAZLBV01. The sequence goes on from CAZLBV010000327.1 coordinate 3,974, forward strand.
TTCATGAGGGCGGCGGTATCAGCCGGGAGTCCCTGGGTATAAAAGCTTCCGAAACGGCGGGCCAGATCCTTGGAATAGCTGTCCGGGGTAGAGATAGGTAAGGCAGGTTTGGCAGGGTCAATGTTAACTGGTGTAATATATAGTTTAAAATTAGGTCTTACCTCTTTCAGGAAGAAGCGGCAGATACCGCTTACACTTTGGGTAGGAATCAATCCGTAGCTGACTTGTTTCCAATCGCTCCATTCTCCTTGTTTTAAAATGAATTCCTGGTTTTGGATAGCTATCTTAGCGATCGGGTTTTGAGGATCGAGGAAGACTTTAAAGTCGATGAATGTATCTGACATATCCTTTTTGAATGTATTGGGAGGGCCGGGAAGACGGGCATCCACCTGATTGCCGATAACATACACTTCATGAATGCGGCCTCCTCCCACATCTTGATTTATCTCTTGTCCCACCGTAGTGTAATAATTGAAGATCCCGTTGGATCCGAGGATGTCGGGAGTATTCATTCCGGATAAAGTCCGCTGTTTGGTAGGCGAGGGGGGATAATTTCCCGGCATTTTAAACACGGTAGCCGGTATATCATAGTCCTCAAGTATCTGCCAGAATGCCTTTCCTTTTCTCTGTTGTTCTACCTTGCCGCTTGAGATAGGCAGGACCAAGCTGCCGATAGATATGGTTTTTTGTCCGGATGAAGTTGCTGCGCCCGAAAGGACCATCATATAGTTGTCGAGATCTCTATGGAGAAAATCAAAGATCGCGTGCCCGCCCGGGTTCATCCCGGTGATGAAATTGGACCAGGCGACCGGACTTTGGGGAGGATCGCTTGTTCGTAAGCGTTTGGCATCGCCGAGAGCACGGAGCTTTTTAAATGCCGGAAGTTTTCCCTGGTCGATCCAGATATTGATCAGATGAGGGTCCATACCATCAAAGCCAAGAATGATCATTTTTTTTGAGGTCTCTGTTTTTCCATATATCTTGGTGACCAAACTTGTGGTTTGGTCTAAGGCGACAAGAGACCCGGCCGTCAGACTAAATTTTAAAAAATCTCTTCTATTTATTGTCATGGTTTATTTCCTTATATTTCGATTATAACACAGCCTTCAAGCCCCTTTTTTGTTGAGGTTTTGTTTTTTTTCCTTTTCCTGCTGATTTTTTTTGGTTTCCCGGTTAGAGCTGAAATCATCGATCAAGGGTTTACCATCTATATAGCCGGGGATATCTACACCGAAAAGCTTCAGTGCAGTCGGAGCAATATCGATAATTGCCGGTGTTTCAGTATTTATTTTCCGGTTACATAGGAATATGCCTGGAACTAGGGCTGGATCAATACAATGATCGCCGCTCCATGCTTTCATATTGTCTTCAAACATGACTGTGCCGACTTTTCCAATGACTGAGTCCCAGGATACTCTGTAGCCTTCGTTATATCCCATTATCAGATCCGGACAATTATCTTTATAAGGACCGGGAGGGACTTCATCTTTGTCATAGACTTTATTTACAGCCATATCATTCTTTTCTTCATCTTTTAAATCGGACAATTTTGTGATCAATTCTTTTTTTATGTTGTTGGTTTCTTGGCCTGGATCGACAATGCCCTTAGATTCCCGGCCTTTCTGGTTGATATACACCCCTGCCAATCCCAGACCATAGGCTTTAGTTTTTTCCCAATCCACATCCTTGAACCATTCATCAGATTCTTTCTTTCCATCTTTTAACTGGAGATAGCCGTTTTGATACAACCAGGTGTTGAGATTAACGCCTCTTCGAAACAGCTTGAAGCCATGGTCGGACATAATGATCAAAAGGCTTTTATCATCTATTTTTTCCATCACTCTGCCGACCAGGTCATCCATTTTAAGATGAAGTTCCTCGAGGACTCCCACATCCATCTTTGCCTGTTCACTTTTTAGCGCGGGATGATTTTTATCAAGATAACGAAAGAACATATGTTGGATGCTGTCGGTAGTCTCAAACCAGGTGGCGACCACACCCTTTTTGGTTTTATCCAAGGCATTAAAGAGCATTTTTTCCCATTCTTGATGGTTTAAATAGGCGTGATCTAGAAAAGCTTTTTCTGATAAGACTCCTTCGTTTAATGCCCAGGTATCTATCGATTCTCCTAAGGTAGTATAGCTTCCCAATAACTTTGCCAGATAAACTGAATAGATAAATGGATGGGATATAGGCAAAGCCGGTTTCTCAGGATCGATATTCAGTGGTGTCATGTACATCTCGAAATGGGGATCCATTTGCAAGATGTAAAACCTGCATATCGCTCTAATTTTCATTCCCAGGCCGGGCTTGAAGGAGATTTTGATCCAATCAGAAAAAGTGTTTATCTTCAAGTGGGTTTTTTTACCCGATACTTCCAGCGTTGCTTCCTGCTTGTTTTTATCGAGTTTTACGGTCAAAGGAAGCTGGATCTCTTTAACTTCCTTTAGCAGGGTATTTTCTGGGCCTGAAATATATGTCTTGATCAGATCATCTTTAACCGTGACGGGAATATTCATCCCGCCTTCACGTTTCTTTATTTTTTCAGGATCAGAGGTATAGAATGAAAAAGTGCCCTGGCTGCCTTTAAGATCAGGCGCGCACATTCCGGAGATAAGGTGGCCTTTAAATTTTTCCGGGGGGAAAGTGATGGGTATTCTGAGAATTGTGCTGAAGATGCCTTTGTCTCCCAGGATCTTCCAAAACGGCACACTTTTTCTCAATCCTCTTATCACAGGTTTGGATAACGGAATATTATATTTGCCTAAAGAAAGAACACGTTTTGGGCTGCCTATGTCTGCTGAGGATAGGTCTGGTAAATAGGTCTTTGGATCTCGACTGAGGAAATCGAATATATTATGTTTTCCGGGATTGCATCCTGTCATGAATGAAGACCAGGCAACTGGAGATATAGAGGGGATAGTGGTTGCCAGCCGGGAATAACAACCTTCTTTTTTCAACCGAGAGAAGTGAGGCATTTTCCCGGCAGCCATATATTTTTCGACCAGAGGAGGCTCCATCCCGTCTAGTCCTAGGATCACGATACGGTTGACGTTGCCTTTTTTATAGGCTCTCTGCCCGCGGATCATCCGGAAAAAAAATCGAAAGGGCCAAGCAATAAAGGAAAATACTGCCAGGAAAAAAGTTATAAAAAGAACCAAGAAAGAGGATAAAAAAGCAAATCCAGCTCCTGGTCCTACATAAGCATGAGTAGGAAGGGACAGTAATAGGATTAAATAGAGCAAAGTAAGTAAAGGCCGTAGGAATTTAACGGATTTTTTCTGTTTAAATTGGTTCATTTGAAGTTTTCCATGATAATATTCGCCAGTTGGGAGATAGACAGTTCATCACCGTGGTCTTTAGAAGCCCAGAAGAAAGCATCATTCCACGTATGCATTCCCTTAAGATTGGAACGTCCAAAAACCTCTTTTTTCTTGATCGATCCTTTCATATCATAACCATGTTCGGCAACGGCAATTAGATCAGGGCCTTTTTGTACCCAAGGGCCTGAGTATATTTTGCTGCAGTCAAAGACACGGTGGATGATCTTTTTTCCCTCATGGTTAAGCTCTTTAATATTTGAGGCGATCTCCTCTTTTATCTTATCCTTCTCTGCCGGCTTTACAGTTCCAGAGGGGAATTTTCCTTCAAGATTGAGATAGATCCTGTTTGGATCCATGGCAAAAGCGACGCTGTCAGGAGAAATGTCTCCCAGGTTTTTGGGATCCTCGGATTTAAAGGATAAAAAACCTTTTTGCTGTAACCAGGCATTCAAATAAACTTCCTGTTTTATGCCGGTGAATCCATGGTCGGATAAAAGATAAAGCCCTTCGGTTCCACCCGTAGCTTTGATGAAGGCTTTCGCAACCTTTTCGATAACTTTATCGATCTCAGAGTAGTAATCAAGAAATTTTTGGTGAAAAGGATGGTTCTCATCCTCGTAGGCATCCCAAAGAAAATGCATCAAGCGGTCGGTTCCGGTGATAACCAATTCAAAGTAGTCCCATTTTTCCTTCCAGAACAGATCAAAAGCCTTTAACCGCCCTGCCAGGGTAGAGGCTAGCTCTTCCCAGAGAAAATTATGGTCCTCCCTGGCTTTCATAGTATCGATGTCGATCTGATAACCGATACTTTCCAGTTGGCGTTTAAGATCAAGAGGATAAACCGCTTTTGATAATTCAAGAGCCACAAAACCTGATATCAGAATTCCATTGATCCTGCGAGCCGGGTAGGTGGACGGTTGGTTGATAACAATGCTAATTTTTTTCTTTTGGGCAAGATCATCCCAAAAAGTCTTGGTTTTAAGATCATTGTAGTTGGGAAATCGCATATCATACGAGTTCTCTTTAAAATCAGTAAATCCAAAGATCCCATGAACCCCTGAATTGGTCCCGGTCATAAAATCAGTCCAGCTTACCGAAGATATTTCGGGAAGGCTGGCTTTCATCTGATGGAGATGACCTGATTCTACCAATTTACCGAGATAAGGGAGTACATCTCTATCCACCAGATCCATGATCATGGAATAAGGAACGCCATCCAATCCTATAACACAAACTTTTGTTTTTTTGCTTTTTGTAAAGAAAGACATGTTTCACCTTCTTATCACAACCTGGATTGTTCCTGTGTCGAGGTTGATGCGAGTACAGGGTGCCTCTAGTGAAACGTTAATTGCCTACTGCAAACTTGAGGCTGCAAAGATCCCTGCCCAGGTCCCTGATAGGAACCTAAAGCACCTCAAACGATAAAAGATGCCGATAAAAGTATACAAGGCTGAATGTGTATTAAAATAAAAAATATTGTCTTTATAGGTACGGTCAATTAATGATAATGATCTATCTAATATATTCATCGGCATTTTATACGAGTTATCCAGGTTATTAAATTTATCTATTATATCCATTATACTCATGATGTCAATAAATGTTTGACGAGAAGTTCCCCCATTTTTATGAATCACGAAGCAGAAGACGGAAAAGGACATGTATAAATCCCTCAGAAAGACGTGATTTTTCCCCAGCGAGGAAAAAT
>CAZLBV010000328.1:0-17109 GCA_964557845.1 uncultured Eubacteriales bacterium
CCCTTGCTCCTACCCCTATTATCTGGATCTGTACAACCAGGTTAAAATGATCAAATCCGTTCATCACAAATACCTCAGTCTTCAAAGAGCGAAGTATACAATCTGGCCGAAAAAAAACAGCGCAGTAAAAAGTTCAAACTTATAATTCCTGTTTTTATCCTTTTGGCTGGAGCTGCAGTTGTTGTTATTTTCTTATTTTCTCCTAAAAAGGAAGCTCTTATAGAAAGAGATCTCAATGTCCTTCTTATTACTCTGGATACTACCAGGGCTGACAGGCTTGGCTGTTATGGCTACTCAAAGGCAAAAACACCCAATCTCGATTATCTGGCTGCAAATGGTGTCCTTTTCTCCCACGCTTACTCTCCAGTGCCTCTGACTTGTCCTTCCCACTGCTCCATTCTTACCGGGACTTATCCGCTTTTCCATCAGGTCCGCAACAATGGCACATATTATCTTTCTTCTGAACTTAAAACACTTGCCGAATCCCTAAAGGAAAAAGGATTGCAGACGGCTGCTTTTGTCAGCTCCTTCACCGTTGATTCACGGTTTGGCCTGGACCAGGGATTCGATATATATGATGATCAGCTATCCCCAGGACAAACCTTTAAAGCCTTAACTTCCGAAAGGAAAGCTGACAAAGTCTTTGCTTCTTTTTCCCAGTGGCTGGATGTAAGCAGAACTACCCCCTTTTTTGCCTGGGTCCACTTTTTCGACCCCCATCTTCCGTACGAACCACCGTCTCCTTACCTGGAACAGTTTCCGGATGATCCCTATGACGGAGAGGTTGCTTATATGGATTTTTATGTGGGGAAGATTTTAGATAAGTTAAAAGAAAAGGGCATTCTTGCCGGCACACTGATCATAGCCGCTGGTGATCATGGGGAGGCTTTTGGCGAAAAGCAGGAAAAGGGTCATGGCGTTTTCATTTATGAAAGTACTATGAGGATTCCCCTTATTTTTTATGCTGAAAACAACCTGCCCAAAGGAAAGACCGTAGAAGCTAGGGTACGGCTCATCGATATCATGCCTTCTGTGCTGGATATGTTAGATGTTGAACGACCTGCGGACGTTCAGGGCTTCAGCCTCCTGCCCTTTATAGAAGGAAAAAAGAAAGGTGATTTAAGTTCCTATATAGAAAGTTATTATCCCAGAGAAAATTTTGGTTGGGCTGAGCTTGTAGGACTCTTGGAGGGTGAATGGAAATACATCAAGGCCCCCCAGGAAGAATTGTATAACCTTCATCAAGATCCTCAAGAACAAGTCAACCTCATCCGGGAACAAAGCATGGTCGCTATGAAGATGAGAGATAAGCTGGAGGAAATCATCCAGGACTCTATTTCGCCGCTCACCGCAGAGAAAAGGAATCTAACCGCTGAGGAAAGGGAACGGTTAAGGTCTCTTGGCTATGTCGGGTCCTCAGACAGTTCCTCCCAAAGGGACCTGCCAGATCCCAAGGACAGGATCGAGGAACTTCTCCTGATCCAGCAAGCGGAAGCCTTGGAGATGGAAGAAAAGATTGAAGAAGCTGCGGCTATCTATGAAAGAATTATCGCTTTAAGGCCGGATGTGCCCAACAGTTATATAAATCTGGCGTTAATGAAAGCGAGAATGATGAAGCTCGATGAGACTATACAGATTCTTGAACGAGGAGTCGAGCGAATTCCGGATTCCGAGACCTTGCTCTCCCGCTTGGGACACACTTTTATGGCAGTAGGGAAACTCAAAAAGGCTCTTGATACTTTTGACCTCGTCTTGAAGATCAATCCCCGTAATTTTGACGCACTTTTGGGGTCGGCTTGGATGCTTGACCTTATGGGCCAGAAACAGGATGCCATGGCCTACTACCAAAAAGCACTTGAAATCGAGCCGGAAAACAAGTTTGCCAGGAAAAACTATGCGTTAAATCTTGCGATATTAGGAAACCTGAACCAAGCTATTGATATTTTCCAGTCTTTAATAAGAGATTTTCCTGATGATTACGAAATTTATCAGGATCTTGGAATTGCCTATGGCTATGCAGGTGATATCACTCGATCCATAGAAAACCTGGAAATGGCTATAAGCCTCCATCCTAATCCTGTATCTTATATCAATCTGGCCGTAGCCATGAAGAAGGTGGGAAATATCGAGGACGCAGTCCGTTATCTCAGGCTTTATTTGGAAAACCCAGAGGGAGAAAGAGAAGAGACCATAAAGAATGCGAAAGCTGAGCTTCAGAAATTAGAAAAGTTGCTGAGAAAATAGCTGCAACATGTTTAATATATAATTTCGGATAACTTAGAGAAGGATCTGCTACTTTATCGTTTTTAAATAATTAAGCATATTTTCAACAGTGGGAGCCAGTTCAGAATCAGGATCAATTTCTAAAAATTTTTGAAAGTCTTTTTCTGCATTCTCATATTGAGCTTTATTCAGATAAACAAGCCCACGTCTGTAATATGGGGGACTCCAATCGGTCTTGATTTGGATGGCTATTCCATAAAACCGGATGGCTTCATCCAGCTTCTGATTGGAAAAATAGATCTCACCTACATTATAGGCTAAAATTTCGTTATCCGGAATCAGTTCGATTGACTGCTCGAAAAAGACCTGAGCTTTTTCAAAATCTCCCTTTTTCAGATAAATATCACCGATTCCGGCCATGGCTTTGGCTGTAATTTCTTTGCCCTTTTCTTCATCTTCATCGGATTTAGCCCTTTCCAGAGCCAAATTGTATTCTTCTTCAGCTTTTTCATATTCTCCCATTTCTTTGTAACAGTCTCCGAGGTTAATATGGGTAGGATAGGCTGTGGGGTTTTGGGCAAGAAATTCTTGCAGAAGAGATATCGCTTCTTCATATTTTCTCTCGTCGAACAGATCACTGGCCCGACTAATAAGAGTCAAATCAGCTGTTTCTATGTCAGATGTCTCGATGTCAGAAATTTTTTTCAGATTCAAGATTATTTTTGGATTATGCACAATCTGGCTGACGGAAGCCGTTGTTTCCGTCTGGATAAACCCTTCTGCGGAGGCGGTTATATGCCAGGTTCCCGAACCGAGGCCCATGACGGCCCATTCTCCTTTTTTGTTGGTTTTTGTTTCTTTTGTGGCTGCTTCCTGGCCTACTAGTTCCATGACAACTTTAGCTGAAGGGATAGGATTTCCCTCTTCATCAAGGACAACTCCATTAACCCTGGCAGTGCCTCTTCCGGCTTGAGCCAAAGTATAATAGGATAAAAAAAACATAAAAAAACATATGAGCGAAAATCTTAAAATATCTTTTCCCTTCATCATTTACTCCTCTTATATTCTCTCCCATTGATTATTTCAATCCCAGACTCATCCCGCGGAATTCTCCCCTTCTCCTTTTTCAAGGACTCAACTTTCTTCCTCAATTCGTCCTGGTCAGGATCGATCTCCAATGATCTTGTCCAGGCTGTCAGTGCTTCTTCTTTATTTCCCAATTGGAAATAGCAATCGCCGATCGAGTTAAGTATCTGAATGTTTGTGCCGAAATAGGCTAAATATCTTTTATAATAAGCTAGTGCTTCGGCCAGTTCCCCGAGTGCCTGGCATGATTGTCCTACTACAGCATAGAATTTGTTCCCTTCAGGCTGATCGAGGAAGGGCTGTGCAACCTCTTTGACTTTCTGGTATTCCTTTAAGCGATAAAGGTTCAAGCAGAAATCAAGGGCAAATTTATCCGATTCGGGACTTCTCCTAAAAGCCTCCTCAAGCAGTGCCCTAGCTTTATAGAGATTATTCCTGTTCATGTACTGGTTTCCCAGGATATTCTGATATAATGGATCTTCAACAGAAGATACGGGAAGCGAAAGAATCCAGGGCCGAGGAATTGAGGCAGCGTAGCTTATGGAAAAGTCGGTTTCTTCATACAGGGTTTCTTCCTGTCTGTTTGTCTCGAAGAAAGCCGCTTTGATCCTGTAATAGCCAGGTTTAAGATCGGAAAGAAATATGTCCTCAAAAAAATTGGGTGCATCTGGGTATTCATCGATATTTTTACGGATCGAATGGATAATACTATCTTCTTTCGAGATTGTGATTTCAACAGATTCTGTTCCTTTCATCCTCTCTATCAATCCATGAATCTGGAAATAAAGGTATAAATGGTCTTGCTGGGAAAAATCATTCCGCGGAGAAGGCACGAACTGGACGTCCTCCAAAAGGAAGGGTTTGCTCTTTCCTTTATATTCCGAATCGCTCAAGACTTTATTGGCTAGAATGAGCGGGCTCATGTACAGGGTGTCAGAAGATTCAGGAATTGAAATATCTGCCTCAGCCGAGGTAAACTCTTTCGATACTCTGTTTTTTAACAGAACATTTAGTTTATAATTGCCTTCAATCAGTGGAAACACATCCTGAAAACTGAAAAGCTTGTTTTTGATGCTATTCATTTGGCCTTGATTTAACTCTAGGGGAATAGTTCGCTCATATTGATAAATAGTGTTTTCATTTAAATCTCTTACGTTTGCGTTGATTTCCAAATGAGTGAGAAATCGATTTCCATACTGCTCGAAAGTCAGTCGGCTGGGTTCAATCAAGTAATGGACAAAATAGATCCCGGATTTATCTTGTACAGCTCTGATATAAGAACTGCTGTTGATAAAGTTGGCAGAATATTCGACTTCAACGATATCTTTATAGGACAGAAGCTTCTCTGCCCAGGCATCTTCTACCTGTCTTTGGGGGACGGAAGGAATTGTGACATTGAGTAGAATTTCGGAGGCGATGGAAGGGGATGTTGTGTATGTTCTTTCTCCCGGAATCAGAGTGAGGGATGAATAGGCCAATGAAGGCTCGACTTCGAAAAGTATTTTATAAGCTGCCATGTAATCAGCGGGATCGCCATCGAAATGGATTAGCAAATGGTGAGGGCCGAATTTTATGGGAGAATAGAGTTCATACTCCCCCAGTCCTCCTCTTTTAAAAAAAACAACGTTAAATGCCTGATTGAGCCCTAGTTCCGGCCTGGAACTGTAAGTCCAGATGACTGTTGGATAGACCTCGGCATAGTTTTCGTATCTCTCGATGTAATCCGGCAGCCCAAGAAGGATATATATCCTGCCCATGGCGGACCGCCATCCTGCCCCAGGGCCTTCCTTCCCGAAATTCTGATTTGCATACTGGATTCTTCGGTGATGCTCTTGATAGAATTCATTTTCAGGAGTGTTAGGATCGGGGTCTCTATTCTTCCAGAAAGCTTCAATGAAAATGTTCCGTTCCCGATCCGTTTCCAGTTGCAAAAAAACTTCTTTTTCTTTAGGTGTGATAATATAGACGACTTCTTCTTCCAACCACTTTCTAAAAGCGGGATTAAGGTCTTTGGAGGATTTTACTTTTTGGCCGGAAAAACATAACAGGGAGAGGAAAAGAAGAGACAAAATTATAACTTGAAAGCGTTTTAATCCTATCATTTTTTCTTAGTTTTGATTTTATTATGTGCTGCGAGTCTTTTTAAAAATAAGCATTCCTTTTTTTTACTGCTCGTTTCTGGTTAATGTCATCAAATTCCTTTTCTCTAAGCAACTTCCTAGATAATAGTACATCAAAAAAACAGTTTCAGTCAACAAAGAATCCCCATAGAAGAGAGATATTAGAGAAGGAAACATTACAGGAATAGAAGTTCCCCATCCTTAAATCCTGATAGTTTCTCGTTGCCATAGAGAGATAAGCTTGTAGAAGAAATTTCAGGGACTAAAAATTCATCAAATAAAATAATCCCGTTATTTACATTCTGAAATTATAAGGATAATATAATTTTCCTATTTATCTGATATGATTTTTTTTTTAGGTTTTTTGTTGAATGGTGCTCAGAATGATTCGATAGACAGGTTGCGCATTTCCTATAGGAAATCATCAGGAACGTTCAAATACTGAAAGAGGAGGTAGAAGATTGAAAAAAACATTCAATGGCTGGTTATATAACCGGCTGGAAAAATTGGGAGAAAATACATTCAATCATGTTGGATGTTTTGGAGACGATGAAAAATTTTTAGATTTTATAACTCACTTTGTGCCGGAGATAGGAATGAAAAGAAAAGTAAAATTTACAGTCGAGGCAGAAGATGAACCTGAAATCTTGCCAGAATACAAATCACCAAAATCATATATTGAAGAGTATGAATAAAAAAGGAGGATCCATGCATGAGATAAAACGCCGGGATTTCCTAAGGTTGTCTGGAGCAGCGGCTGCGTTTGGCATGGTAGGTCTCATCTTGCTATCCGTCAGTTAGCAGGCTCTGAAAAAAAAGCGATAGTACAGGCCGTATTTCTCCTGAAGAACTGGCCGCTGTATTCAATGAATCCTGATGATTTTAGGTACTTCACTCAAAATGAAATTAACAGGGAGGTTCAAATGAACAGCAAACTTAATAAAATTATTTCGCTGAGCATTGCTTTTGTGTTTCTCTTATTTACGCCTGTTATTTTTTCCCAGGAGGAAAAAGTTGAAAAAGAGACCATAAATGTGATGTCAGCGAGAAACACTCTGAGGCTAAACGGAGTTTCCAGTCCTGCCCTCTCTCCAGATGGAAAATGGGTAGTTTACACTAAAAGAGAAAGAGACATGAAATCAGAAGATTTAAAATCTTTCACTCATATTTGGAGAGTTTCTATTGAGGGGACCCAGAGGAGACAGATGACCAGGGGGGCTAACAGCTGCTTATCCCCTGCCTGGTTTCCGGATGGAAAAAAGATAGCTTTTCTGTCCTCAAGCAAAAAAACCGGTAATACGGATGAAGAATCAAAAAACCAGATATTTTTTATGCCTATTGACGGAGGAGAAGCCTGGCAGGTTACAGAACACGAAGAGAGCATCCGCTCTTTCATGATTTCTCCGGATGGAACTAAAATTGTGTTTTCCTCTAGAGATCCTTTGAGCAAAGAAGAAAAAGAAAAACAGAAGAAAAAAGACGATGAAGAAGTGGTGGATCGGGATTTCCGGATGACTCATCTATGGATTTATGATTTAAATAAGGATGAAGAGGTTCGTCTCTCTGAAGGGGAATTTACAGTTAGCGACCCCCAGTGGTCGCCGGATTCCACTCATATTGCCTATGAAACCCGACCCAATCCAAAAGTAAATGAAAGCTGGAACAGCGATATTTGGGTCATTGAAGTCAGCTCCAAAAAAGCAAGCAAGCTTTATGAAAATCCTGGAAGTGATGCTTCTCCGAGATGGTCTTCGGATGGTAAGACCATCGCTTTTGCCTCTGATCCTCACCAAGGAACAAACACCTGGTACAAGAAGCTTTATCTGATCCCTTCTGAAGGGGGAGAGCCTGAAATTTTGCTTGAAGATTTTGATCTTGATTTTTCGTCTCCGCTTTGGTCTAAGGACGGCGATAAGATCTATTGGGTCACAGGGGATCGCACCACTTATAATTTGTTTTCCGTTGATGTGAAATCAGGTAAAGTTACCCCTTTGAATCCTCCTGTGGGAAGTAATTTTCAGTGGTTTCTTTCAAAGGACGGGACCACATGGGTATGGGTTCATTCCGGCCCCCATTGGCCTGGTGAGATCTACACAGCATCATTAAATTTCAAAAATCCCAAAAAGCTGAGTGATGCCAATCCATGGTTGAGAGAAGAGAAGATCAAGCTCGGAAAAGTTGAGGTCATCAAATGGAAAAACAGCGAGGGACAATGGATCGAAGGTATTTTGACCTATCCAGTTGAATACGACCCCCAAAAAAAATATTCTCTCATCCTCAATCCTCATGGGGGGCCCAGCAGCGCGCTAATTCAGTCTTTTAGTTCCTCCAATCAATTTTTTGCTGGGAACGGATTTATGGTGCTCCAACCCAATTTTAGAGGAAGCTCCAATTACGGACAGGAATTCCTCAATGCTAACCGGGATTATTGGGGAATTAGGGACTACGATGACTGCATGACTGGAGTGGACTTCTGTATTGATGAGGGCCTAGCTGATCCAGACCGATTGGTCTGCTATGGATGGAGCTATGGGGGTTACATGAGCTACTGGATTGTGACTCAGACAGACCGGTTTAAAGCAGTCTCTCCTGGAGCAGGGCTTCCCAATCTTTACAGTATGTACAGCACCACAGATATCCCCCATTATATATCCTGGTTTTTCGGAACTCCCTGGAATAAAGAAGAAAGCTATGAAAAGCATTCTCCTATTCGATATGTCAAAGATGTCAGCACTCCTGTTCTGATCATGCATGGGGCTGAAGACCAGAGAGTTCCCCAGGAACAGGCGGTTGAGTTTTATCAAGCTCTTCGCGATTTAGGTAAAGAAGTCACCTTTGTCCGCTACCCCAGAGAGGGACATGGAATCAGCGAGCCCAGACACCATCTGGATCGGCTGCGTCGCTACCTTTTTTTCTTTGCCGACCATGTAGGATTGGAGGCGATGAGTGAAAAAAGAGAGGAGAAGACCAAGGAATAGGAATATCACATCCAAGCCACCAAGGTCAAAGGATCCAAAAAGCAGACCAAATCACCACAGGCATCAAAATCAATAGGTTCACATAAAAGTATACAACTTGACACTCATGCGGATTTCCTGATACAAATCGGTTTCCAGCCTTTGTAAAATAACAATTAAAAATTAGAAAAAAGGAGGGAGCATGGATAAAAAACAAAAATCGAGTGATATGCCGGTCGGTGTTTTTCCCACTATCCGAAGCAAACATACTTCGGTCGAAGAATATTATCAGGCTGCCAAAGCTATTTTAGATCAAAAGAACGAGATGTTGTCTCAGATAAAAAAATATAAATTCGACACGATCGCCGTAAATGGCCTTTACACCATAGAAGAGGCAATAAATTATAACCAGGGAGCGTTAATAGAGCCCCTTTATATGGGAGTTGCTCAAGCTTATCAGGACAGTAATGAATGGGAGGGTGCTTTTCGCTACAAGGTTCCTTCGTGGTGTTACGGCCGGTACGCCAATCCCACCGTCTGGTATTTGGAGCAGGTGCTCGCTCTGCTGGAAGCATACCAAACCGGGTATGATGCTTCATGCCTCGTGACTGCTTCCGGCATGTCGGCCATCAAGCTGGCTACAGATGCTTTTCTGGTCAAACAAAAGCAAGGGCCTGAGGATATCAATTTTGTCTCATCCATTCAGCTTTACGGCGGAACTTTCCAGCAGTTTGTGGTCCGGCAAAAGCAGGACAGAGGTATTGATGTGCGGTTTGTCGAAGACCAGACAGATATTCAGGAATGGAGGGACAAGATCGACGAGAACACCCGTTTTCTCTATACCGAAGCCCCCAGCAATCCACAGCTTGCTTTCTGCGATATCGAAGCTATCGTTAATCTGGCCCATGAATTCGAAATCCCCTTTATCATCGATGCCACCTGCGGGACGCCGGCGTTGATGCGGCCAATCGCCTATGGAGCGGATATCGTGATCCATTCCCTGACAAAATCCATAGGCGCGAGCGGTTTGGGTATGGGAGGAGCCTTGATAAGCCGCAAGCCTATTAGAACCAAACTTGCCAATGACAATCCTTATTTCAAAGAAAGCTTTGCGGAATACATCAAGTGGCTTCCTTTCCGGGATACTGGACCGGCTGCTGCTCCCATGAATTCCTATATGTTTCTCAATGACTTGCGAACGCTCCGACCGCGAATGGATATGCTCAGCCAGAGCTGCCAGAAGATCGCTGAATTTTTAGAACAGCATCCCCGGGTGTATCAGGTGGATTATTTGGGCCTTGATAGTTCTCCCCAGTATGACTTGGCTAAAAAGTACATGAAACTGGTGGATTCCGATGACGGACAGGGACGCGAACTTAACCGCTACGGCCACCTTTTAGGTTTCCGGGTCGACGGCCCTCCCGAAAATGCCCGGAAGGTGTTCGATAGTCTTAAACTTATATTCAGGGCCGGTGACTTAGGCCGCATCAAAAGCATGGCCACACTCCCTGCTCTTTCTACCCATCTTCAGCCGGGAGAGGAATTCCGCTCCAAGGCTGATATCCCTCCTCAAATGATAAGACTCTGTGTGGGCGCAGAAGATCCGGCTGATCTTATAGCCGATCTTGACCAGGCGCTTAATTCAATCTAAGTAATTTTTATTCACGCTGCACCCATAAACAATAGAAACAAATAATTTAATGGGTGAATGGATAGAGGAGTCAATGGGAAAATGAGTGAATGAGTGAATGTGAATTTCTAAATACCGAATTTAAAGCATAACGAAATAAACCCTAGTTTGCTGGGTCTATAGAAAGTATGTTATATTTTAACCAATTTTGATATTATTATACTTATATATAAAATGATTATATTCCCGTTTTCGTTAACTTCCTATTAACTAAAATTGGAAATCGTAAATAAGTATTATTTTAAATTAATAGTGTGAAACCCGAAGTATGGGGAGGGTTTACATGCCTGAAAATACAAAAACAAAAAAAGATCTTCTTATGGAGATCGGAAAGCGTAAGCAGGCCGAGGAAGAGCTGCGTCTTAATGAAGAGAGGTTCCGGGTTGCAATCAAAAACTCGGATTTCATTCCATCCCAGTTTGACCGGAATCTACGCTACCAGTGGATCTTTAATCCTCATCCTGATTTTAATCCTTCTAAGATCATCGGCAAACGTGACGACGAGCTGGAAAATTCAGAAGGCACCAAAAAGCTGGTATTGCTCAAACAGCAGGTGATCGACAGCGGCGTTGGACTGAGAACGGAGATCAGCTTCGAACGCAGCGATGGTAATCGAACCTATGATTTTACTATAGAACCTCTGCGTGACTCCCGGGGAAAAATCATAGGTGGCACCTGTACCGCCTTTGATATCACCAAATATAAACGGGCTGAAGAGGCCTATATCGTAAGTGAAGAACGCTACCGGAACCTGCTCAAATATGCACCGGCAGGGATCTATGAGATCGACCTCAAGACCATGAAATTTATTGAGGTCAATGACATCATGTGTCAGATCCTCGGCTATTCCCGCCAGGAGCTGCTTTCTATGAGAACAGAAAAACTGCTGGATAATAATGGAAGAAAGCATTTTCAAGATCGCATGTCACGGCTCCTGAAGGGTGAAAAAGTATCTGAACAAACCGAATACAAGGTAAAGACCAGGGATGGAAGCAATATCTGGGCCCTGCTCAATGTAACTGTAAATTATGAAAAAGGGCAGCCCAGGAGTATTTCTGTGATCGCTCATGACGTTACTGACC
This sequence comes from uncultured Eubacteriales bacterium, assembly GCA_964557845.1. Classification (GTDB taxonomy): domain Bacteria; phylum Acidobacteriota; class Aminicenantia; order Aminicenantales; family Aminicenantaceae; genus CAZLBV01. The sequence continues at coordinate 11,159 of CAZLBV010000328.1, forward strand.
GGAAGCGGGCAGAAGCTTTGGTTGTGAAAAGTCAGAAAGAGCTGAAGAAATCCAACGAGAAATTAGAAACCAAAGTTAAAAAAAGAACCATTGAGTTGGCTAGGGCAAATGAACTTCTAGAAAAGGTATTTTCCAGTATTGATCTTGCGATTGCCTACATGGATAGGGATTTTAATTTCATCCGGGTAAACCGTGCCTATGCTGAAGCAGATGATAAAGAGCCGCAATATTTTGTGGGAAAGAATCATTTTGACCTCTATCCCAATGAGGAGAATGAAGTGATTTTCCGTAAGGTGGTTGAAACCGGAAGGCCTCATTTTGAATATGCAAAGCCTTTTGAGTATACCGAGCATCCTGAGCGTGGGATTACATATTGGGACTGGAGTCTCCAACCGGTCTTTGATCCAGAAGGCAGGGTCGATGGTATTATTCTGAATTTGATCAATGTTTCTGACCGTGTTAAGGCAGAAGAATCTGTGCTGCGTAATGAAGCGCTCTTACGCACTGTCTTCGAGACGCTTCCGGTCGGCGTCTGGATAGCAGATAAAGAAGGCCGTATTATTCAGGGCAATCCAACGGGTCAGCAAATCTGGAGAGGAGCCAAATATGTGGGAATCGATAAATTTAAAGAATATAAGGGATGGTGGGTTAAAAATGGAAAGCAGATCAAACCTGAAGAATGGGGGGTAGCCCGTGCGATAAAAAAGGGGGAAATATCCACCAACGAGGAAATTGAGATAGAATGTTTTGACGGAACGCGGAGGATCATCAATAACGCAGCGGTTCCTATTCTAAACGATAAGCAGGAGATAATCGGTGCCATTGCGATCAATGAGGATGTAACTGAACGAAAGAAGATCGAGAAGAATTTACACCAAATGCAGAAAATGGAAGCATTGGGAACTCTGGCGGGAGGGATTGCGCACGATTTCAACAATATCCTTATGCCGATCACTATCAATGCAGAGATGGCTCTTTTTGATATCCAGGAAGGAAGCCCATTGTATGATTGTCTTTATCAGATCCAGCAAGCAGCCAAACGGGGAAAAGATCTGGTCAATCAGATCATAACCTTCAGCCATCAAAAAGAACAAAGGATGATTCCTGTAAAGATTATTCCGATTATTGAGGAGACCATTAAACTTTTAAGATTTGGTCTTCCCAAAGATATTGAAATCTATAAAAAGATCAGAGTGGAAAGGGACACTGTTCTAGGAGATCCAACCCAGATCCAGCAAGTGCTAATGAATCTGTTCAATAATGCATTGCATTCCATGAAAGAAAAAGGGGGAAAGATTGGAGTAAGTCTGGCTGATATTGAAACCGATTCCGAGATGATTGCTAAATATCCTGATTTGAAGTTAGGTAAGTATATAAAATTAATTCTCAGCGATCAAGGATGCGGCATGACTCCTGAGGTTTTGGATCTTATTTTTGATCCTTTTTTCACAACCAAAAAACCGGGAGAAGGAACCGGTATGGGCCTTTCAGTTGTCCATGGAATCGTAAAAAACCATAAAGGAGTTATAACGGTATACAGCGAACCGGGGAAAGGAACGGTCTTCACTATTTTCCTCCCCCAAGCTGAAAAAGATATTAAGGTTGAGCCCAAGTTGTCGGAAACTATTCCCAAAGGAAAAGGAAAGGTCTTTTTTATAGATGACGAGGAAAGTCAAATTAAGAGCATTCATCCTATGTTGGAACGTTTGGGTTACACCGTCCAAGTAGAGACAGACAGCATTAAAGCCATTGAGACTTTTAAAGAATCTCCGGATTCCTTTGATCTTATCATCACCGATCAAACAATGCCAAAGCTGACCGGAGATAAACTTGCCGAAGCAGTACTGAGTATCCGGCCGGATATCCCTGTCATTCTGTGTACCGGGTTCAGTGAAATTATTGATGCTGATAAAGCCAAAAGCATCGGTGTCAATGCGTTTTTAATGAAACCCTTTACCGTAAAAGAGATAGCAGAGACAATAAACCGTGTTCTGAAGAAGTAATCCAGGTTAGCCAGGGTAAGTTTTCATTTTTTTTAAAAGAAAAAAAGGGCAGGCATCGCGAGGATACCTGCCCAAGTTAAAACAGGGGCTCGATTTAGGAAGCCGGGGGTTTTTTGATCTGTTTAAGAACAATAATGGCTATTCCTCCGATCAATAACACAATCGCTAAGAACTTAGAGAACCACCACAGTACAATACCCGCCGCAATTAATAGCAGCGGGAGGTAATTTAATCGGGAGCGTCCGGCCAGATTCTTGAGCCGAGTGATGATGGGGCGCCGCAGCAGCCACAGTATCATCAATACCAACAAGAGAAAACCCAGTTTGATCGAAAACACGGTACCGTCGGAAATATAGCGGTAGTTTAAGGTCAGCGGCTCCTCACTGACAATGGTCTTGGCGAAACGAAACAGCCTTCCGGTTGCGGGGATGTTTATACGAATGGGTAGAACTCCTCCGCTGGTAGGTGCGCTTGGGGCTTGAAGTGCTTCCACCCTCTGACGGAACTGGAGCTCATTTTCCATCTGTGCTATCAGTCTATCCTTGGAAAGACCCAGATTCTGGCTGAACTGCTTTTTGGCCTCTTCCGCTTTCTCGTGTAATTTGGCTTCTGTGTCGGTATTCTGTGATGGGGCGCCAGCCGGATCGATATGGTGGATAACCGCTCTTTCCTTTCGCTTGAGCAGCGACCTGATGCCTCTGGCAGCCATCTCCTTCTCTACGGTGCCGCCGAAGTAGACATACCGGTATCCTTCGGGCAGGTAAACACTCCACAGCAGCTCGCTGATGATGATATCAGGAACAGGGAACATGCTTTTTCGAATCCCCATGGTCCCAAACCTGTCAGCTTTCTGAAAATAGATCAGCTCCACATCGAAGGCCGCCAGCCCGGTGGCTCCTTGGTGTGAACGGTTAAGCGGGATCAGGATCCGGTTCTGATCGAGCCGGGGTTTGGCTGGCTCTCCACCTACGAATACGCTCCAGATCTGAGCATCTGCCGGAAGCTCCAGCTCCAGGAATTGCTTGGAGGTGTTACGAATTTGATAGATTACGCGGTGCACCAGCTTGCCGTCTTCGGTAAAAAGTGTAACGCCGCTGGCCGAGTCCACCACCGTGCTTATGACTGGAAGCTCTTCATGTTTCTTGATGTCCAGAACCAGGGAATAAGGATGATGGAGATACTTAAATCCCAAAAGAAGGGGTTTTTGGGACCGGTTGATCAAAGTAGCGGGGAGCTCGGAAACATCCAGTTTGTCCAATCCTTCGGACTGCCCCAAAGTAATTTCTGAAGTGCTTTTCAGCGCCACTCCCAAAAATCCTTTTTCCCGAATGGATTCCATAACAGCAAATCCCTCGAACTCGACCGCCATACTGGGATTGGGAAGCAGTTTCTCAGAAGTGATGTTAATGGTAAGCTGCCCTTCCTTGGGATAATCAAAAACTATTTCCAGATGAGGAGTATCGCTGATGGTTACCTCCCTCCAATCCGCAATCCCTCTTCCCTGCACTTCGAGGATGCTGTAATCCTCAGGTACTCGCAGCATCAGGGCGGATATTGAATTCTGCAGGATCGAAAGAGAAATCCCGGTCTCGATCCGCATGGCATCATCCTCTATCGAGAGAAGATGGGTCATCTCGCTGTAGATCTTGGGAGGGCCCTTGACGACTTCTGGGGGTTTCTTGCGCCATCTCAGATGAATGGTCTCTGTGGGTGAAATCAACGCAGAGACATGGGTTATATTACCCCTTACAGTCACTTCCATTTCCTGAGCTTGGGTAATCTCCACTTCGATGTCTTTAAGGGGGATGTCTACTTCCAGCTTAGTGATGGAGGTTTTGGGGATAGGAAAGACAGCTTCCCACGGCCCTTGTTTGGTTTGAGCCTTCAGTGAAAAATCTAAGGTGATGTGATGTCGTCCCATTTCCTTAGTTATCAGAGTATGACGGCTGCCTTCCAGAATTACCAATCCCTTTTTACCGTCGAACGAAGCATCCTTCAAAGCGATACTGACCGGAAAAAAAGGAATTTTGACATACTGGTTCTGCGGCAGGGAAAAAATTTCGATATCATAGTCCGCGCGGAAACGGGCGCTTCCATTCAGGATCCTGCCGGTATAGACAGCCTGGATCAGAAGATAATTGGATGGGGGTTTGATATCGGGATCCGAAGGCGGCTTCATTTTATTCAGCAGGTTGCGGAACTGGTCACGGGTAAGGATTACTTTTTCATCCTTGAGCTGATAGGGCGGAACATATTGGAATCCCGTCTGCTCCAGGATCTTCTGGAAGTCCTGCCAGGCAAGTACGAACTCATCTTTATCCAGTTCCAGCAGCTTACGGAATTCATCCCAGGGAATCCGCACATCCCCATTCTCATCCTTGTTTTGGGCGATGACAGTAATTCCCATCAAAAGAACGATCATGGTCACCGCCATGATCCGCTTTAAATTTCGTTTTAACATTTCGACCTCCTGTGTCTTTTTTTTGCCGTGTTATCGGCTTCACCCAATATACAAACAACCAAGCAGGGAGTTGTCACCAGGAAGTAAAAAGAATGTAAAAAAAATGAAAAACAAAAAATCCAGCCTAGGTCCCCGATTCTATTTGTTTCAGGAGAGATGTAAAAATTTTAAAAATCAAAAGAAAAAATCGATCCTAAAGAGTTGCATCAATGATTATTATGATTTATATTTGGAGGGTGAAAAATTCCGGCATTACTGGAGGGACTATTATGACGATCAAAAGAAAATTTTGTCTGTGTTTATTTGTGTTTTTGTTTTTAAGCGGATTAACTCTGCAGGGCCAAGAGCCTTACAAAAAGCCGCCTCAGGAAGTGATCGATATGGTGGAAGCGCCACCTCCGCCATCAGCTTCATTAAGCCCGGATGGTTCTGTGGTGATCCTGACGACATATGAAGCCATGCCTTCCATTGCCTACCTGGCGCAGCCCATGCTCAGATTGGCGGGAACCAGGATCACTCCTTTAAATAACTCCCGTCAGCAGACCTATTTTATTACATCATTAATGATCAAAACCATAAAAGATGGAAAGATCATTCCGGTCGAGATCCCGGAAGATGTCAAACTTGGATTTCCGCAGTGGTCTTATGACGGTTCCTGGTTCGCTTTCACCCGCTACCTGGATGATGGAGTGGAGCTTTGGGCCGTTGAAACAAAAACCGGAAAAGTAAAAAAACTTACCGGAGCGAACATCAATGCGGTCATGAGCTCTGGTTTTACCTGGCTGCCTGATAACCGGCATATCTTGGCCTTTATGGTTCCGGAGGATAGGGGAAAGCCGCCTGAAAAACCGGCAGTTCCCATCGGACCTCATATCCAGGAAGTCTCGGGAAAATTCGCCAAAGTGTGGACCTATCAGGACCTGCTGGAAACTCCCTATGATGAAAAACTTTTTACCTATTACGCCACCTCTCAGCTGGTGAAAATCGATGTACCTTCAGGTAAGGCGGAAAAGATGGGAGAACCGGCGGTGTACAATAGTATTGATCCCTCACCTGATGGCAAACTCCTGCTGGTTCGTGAGATAAAAAGACCTTACTCTTACAGTGTGCCCTATTTTTACTTCACTCATGATCTTGAGATCTGGGATACGGAAGGCCGTTTGGTTTATTTGCTGGCTGAGGTTCCTCTAGCGGATGATGTTCCCATGCGAGGTGTCCCTAAAGGTATCCGGTCAACCGAGTGGCGGGCGCTGAAACCAGCCACACTTATCTGGGTAGAAGCCCTGGATGAAGGAGATCCGGAAAAAGAGGTCCCTCACCGGGATAAAGTAATGACATTATCTTATCCATTCAATGATGATGCTCAGGAAGTGATAAGAACAGAACACCGGTATTCAGGAATTAGCTGGTTTCAGAATCCGGGACTGGCTTTTTTAACAGAATATGACTGGGAGCGCCGCTGGAGGACAACCTATTTTATCAATGTT
>CAZLBV010000329.1:0-14313 GCA_964557845.1 uncultured Eubacteriales bacterium
TTTATCGAGCGCCCGATAGCTACGGCCATGATGTTCATGGCTTTACTGGTTCTCGGAGTTTATTCCTTTTTAAATATACCGGTTGAATTAGCGCCAAAAGAAGATTTTCCCCAACTGGATATTAGAACTTCATGGTCAGGAGTCTCGCCTGAGATCGTCCAAACTCAGATAACCTCTCCTTTAGAGGAAGCCGTTTCAACTGTAAGAGGGGTCCAGAAGATCACTTCTGAATCTCATATCGGCCGATCCCGGATAACCCTTGAGTTTGAAGAAGATACCAATATGGAATTCGCTCATCTGGCTTTAAGAGAAAAAATATCCGGATTGAAAGATGTCCTTCCTTATGGCATTCGGCCTTGGGTAGAGCCTTATGTTCCGGATGATTTCACTATAACCCCTCTGCTGCAGTATACCATTTCAGGAGATTATTCTCTGCAGGCGTTGCGGGAGATGGTCAAGGACAAACTTGAGATCGGCATCGGGGCTATAAAAGGTATTTCCGGTGTTTATGTGACGGGAGGATCGGATGCCGAGATCAAAGTTATTCTGGATAATGAAAAGATAAAAGCCCTCAATATTCATCCCTATTCGGTCAGTTATTTCATACAGCAGAGGACGAGATCCTTTCCTGCGGGAAAAGCAAAAAAAGGGAATCAGGAGTTTGTATTCAGATACGCAGATCCTATAACCGGTGTAAAAGAGCTGGGGGAGACAATATTAACCTTTTCAGGTGAAAATCCCATCAAGATCAAAGATATTGCCCGGATTATTCCCTCTTTTGGAGAGATCTACCAGGTTAACAGGATAAACGGGAAGCCGACCATCAGTCTTACCATCAGGAAAGAAAAAGGAATAAGTACGCTAAAATTATCCAGGGAAGTAAAAAAGAAATTAGAGGAATTAAAAGAGGAGCTCCCTCCGGATTTGATCTTCAGAATTGTGGATGATGAAAGTGAAGAGATCCAAAAGAATCTCGATGACCTATATCTTTTAGTTGCAATAATCATTGCTATCATATTTTTTCTGGTTCTTTTGGTTTTAAGAAGAGTCCGGCCTACATTATTAGTGATTTCATCACTTGCTTTTTCTGTCTTGATCACCTTTAATCTTATTTATTTTTTTAAGATCTCATTGAACATGCTGACGCTCGGAGGATTGACCTTAGGATTCGGGCTGTTTGTGGATAATTCCATTGTGGTTTTTGAAAATGTATTAAGAAAAAGAGAGGAAGGATTTCACCCTGTCCAGGCTGCGATCCAAGGAGCTAAAGAGGTTTTTTTACCGGTTCTGGCCGCAACCCTGACCACTATCAGTGTGTTTTTTTCCTTTGCCTATTTTCAAGGCCGCCTCAAGATCTATTATTTACCCCTGGCTGTTGCCATTTCCCTGGCTTTGACTGCTTCACTTTTGGTGTCTTTTTCTTTGATCCCGGCTTTGAGCCCGAGGTTTCTTAAAAAACCAAGAAAAGTGAGAAAAGAGAAATTCAGAGGTTGGTATGAAAAGACCTTAAAACTGCTGCTCAAGCACCCCTTGGAAGTCATACTGATCTTGATTTTTATTTTTATTGGTTCTTATAAATGGTTTAGATCGGAAGTTTCCCTTGGGGAATGGTTCTCCTGGTACTCCAAAGAGATGCTCGGTATATACTTAGGACTCCCGCCTGGCTCTCCCATAGAAGAAATGGATAAGGTTGTACATAAGTTTGAAGAAAAAGTTCTGGAAAAACCATATGAAAAGGAAATGAACACCAATTTTACCGGAGAGACAGCATACATCCGCATCTCCTTTCCCCCGGAGATTGAGTTTTCCTATCAACCCTATGTGCTTAAGGAAGAGCTGATCCAGCTGGCCACTAATTTTGCAGGAATCAGTGTGTCCATTTATGGATTTGATCCCCAGGCATATTCTTCCAGTTTCACTACCGGACCCTATTACAGTTCACGGATCAAATTTTATGGATATAATCTGAAGAAATTACAAGAGATAACATCCGCTCTGGAGAGAACTCTGAAGAGGAATCCCCGGATCAAAGACGTACGGATAAGTTCCAGCCGGTGGGGCTGGAGGTGGTTGGATTCATTTGAATATGTCCTTAAGCTGGACAAAGAAAAGGTGAGAAAATTCAACATCGATCCGGCTTACCTTCATCAGTACATTCAAGCACTCATTGCCGGAAATGTTATGTCCCGGCCTATAAAAGTAAAGATCACAGGAGAAGAATTAAATGTAGCCATTAAATTTCCTGAATCCGATGAAATGGATTTAAAAGAGCTTCAGAAAAGCTTGATCAGAACCAGAAATGGAGAATATCTCCGTTTGGAAGAGATCACTATTCTGGAAGAAAAGCCGATCGCAGGTTCCATTGACCGGGAAGATCAGCGGTTTCAACAGACGATTATGTGGGAATTCCGGGGGCCGGCCAAGGCTGAGGAGAGGTACAGGAAAAGTATCTTTGAAAAACTCGAGCTCCCTCCTGGTTTTTCTGCAACCATGGAAGATGATCGCTTTATGACAACTGAAGAAAAACAACAATTGGTATTTGCCATTATTTTTTCTCTGATCGTTATTTATATGATTCTTTCATCCTTGTATGAATCTCTTGTTCAGCCCTTTTTTATTTTGCTGGCGGTACCCTTAGCACTCATCGGTGTCTTTATTGCCTTTATTATTGCTGATTTTCCCTTTGATTCCTCAGCCTATATCGGTGTGATCCTATTAGGCGGGATTGTAGTCAATAACTCTATTCTATTGGTGGATCATATGAATCTAAAAAGGAAGGAAGGATTGGAATTGAGGGATGCTGTTTTGAAGGGCGCCAGAGAAAGAATTCGGCCGATCTTTATGACCACCAGCACCACTGTACTGGGGATGTTTCCCCTTATTTTGATCCAACTTGAAGAAGGAAGGCGCCAGATATGGTCATCATTGGTACTATCAGCAATTGGAGGTTTAATAAGCTCGACTCTGTTCATCCTGATCATTATCCCGGTGCTTTATTATTATGGAGACGGGTTAAGAAGTTTTTTCAATCAAAGGATTTTGGAAGTGAGAAAGGCCTGGAAACAATTTTAAAAACCAGAAGACAGGTGATAGAATTTGTAAATAATCCAGGCTGGAGAGGAAATTATGAAGAAATATTCATTAGAAAGTATTAGAGCAAAGTTAAATCAAATTCCAAAACAGGAATTGATCTTTAAACCGACTCCGATCCAGAAACTTGAAAATCTCAGCTTATGTTTAGATGGACCTATAATTTACATGAAAAGGGATGATCTGACCGGAGTGGCTTTCGGGGGGAACAAATCCAGGAAATTGGAATATATCATACGAGATGTCATTCAGAAAAAAGCGGATGTTATGATCACTTGGGGAGGGGTACAATCAAACTGGTGTCTTCAAACTGCGGCAGTTGCGCGGAAGTTTAATATCACTCCTTTACTTGTCCTCTTCAGCTCAACCGGCATTGAGGTGGAGTATGACGGTAATCTGCTTTTGGATTCCATTGTAGAGGCCGATATCGAGATACGAGAAGCAGGAAAAGGACGGGTCATCCGGTGGAATGTCATCAAGGATATTATTAATGAGGTTGAAGCCAAGGTCAAAGAATCGGGGCGTATTCCCTATGTAGCGCCTATAGGAGGTTCTTTAGTAGGCGGTTCGATGCATAAACCTTTCGGAGCCTTTGGTTATATGGAAACATTACTAGAAATAATCGAGCAGACGCATGATCTGGGATTTACTCCTGATTTTATCATTCATGCTACAGGTTCCGGTGGAACCCAGGCAGGATTAATTGTTGCTGCCGAAGCTTTATCTCCAAAGACAGCTGTCCTGGGCATCAGCGTATCCGATGATACTGAAGTATTCCGGAAAGATGTTGAAGCCATCTGCGGCGATACTAAGGAGTCGCTTGAATTGAATATCGATATATCCCCGGATAATATCCGGATCTTTGATGATTATACTCATGAGGGATACGGAGTTTTAACCCCGGAGATAACGGAAGCTATTAGACTGACAGCAATGAAAGAAGGTATCTTTCTTGATCCGGTCTATACCGGGAAAGCCATGGCTGGACTGATGGATCTGATCAAAAAGGGATTTTTTAAGAAGACAGATAAAATCGTGTTTATTCATACTGGAGGAACCGCAGCACTTTTCCCCCATAGAAAGACCATCCTCGAACATATAAAAAAAAAGGCTCGCTGAAAACGGGCCTTTTTCTTTGAATCCTTTATCGGTTGGTTCGTTTCAAGTATTTTAAAAATTCAGATTCAGTTGACATCAGCAGCCAGGTTTTATCATCCATGATAGTTCGGTAGGTCTCCAGGGTTCGCATGAACTGATAAAATTCCGGATCTAAATTATAGGCATCAGCATAAATGTTGGTGGCTTCAGCATCGGCTTTTCCTTTGATCTCCTGTGAGGTTCTGTAGGCTTCTGATTTAATCCTTAGAAGCTCCCTTTCCTTTTGCCCGCGGATCTCGGCGCTTTTACCGTCTCCTTCCGACCGGTATTTCGAAGCGATCCGCTGGCGCTCGGCTATCATCCGGTCAAAGACTTTTTGCTGGACTTCGTCCACATAATTGACTCTCTTTATCCTTACATCTTTGAGCTCGACTCCGAATTCAGGACTGATCGAGGATGAACGTTCTAAAATTAGCTCTGCAATTTTTTCTCTTCCCATTTCAATCGATGGGATTTCTTCCTTGGCTTCCAGAATTATGATCTCTTCTGTCTCTTCAAATTCCCGGTTGGAAGACCGGACGATCTCGATGAGTTCAAAATTGGCAATGGCATTCCGGGTTTCGCCGTCTATGATATCATCTATTCTGGATTGAGCGCCCCATTCGTCTCTTACTCTCTGAAAGAAGACAAGAGGATCGCTTATCCTCCAGCGGGCATAGGTATCCACCCAGATGTATCTTTTATCTTTAGTCGGGATCTGATTGGCATCGCCATCCCATTCCAGCCAGCGTTTTTCAAAGAAATTAGCTTTCTGAATAAAGGGTACTTTGATATGAATACCGGGAGTTGTTATGGTGCCTCCAATCGGCTCACCAAACTGGGTGATGATGACCTGGTTGGTTTCTGAAATTATATATACGGCATCGATCAGAACAATAAGCAGAATGACTCCTACAACCAAAAGAATTATATTAGTTGTTTGCTTGGTCATTTTTTCACCTCCTCACCTAAATTAAGTAGAGGCAGGATGTTTTTCTGGGCTTCATCAAAAATGATCTTCTTGTTTATCTTCGGCATGATTTCGTTAATGGCTTCGAGATAAAGCCGTTTTCGGGTCACCAGAGGCGCCCGGACATATTCCCGGTAGATGGCTTTAAAACGGGTTGCATCTCCTTGAGCATTATTGATCCTTTCTGTGGCATACCCTTCAGCCCCTCTGATCATCTGTTCAGCTTCTCCCTCTGCTTTCGGTATTTCCTGATTGTATTCTGACCAGGCTTCATTGATCTTTCTTTCTTTTTCCTGTTGGGCCTCGTTGACATCATTGAAAGATGGTTTTACCGGATCAGGAGGATTTACATCCTGCAGGATAAGCTGATCTACTGAAATACCGATCTCATAAAGATCGCATAATTTCTGGAGTTCTTCCTTGGCCTCCAGTGCGATCCGGGCTCTTCCGATGGTCAGCACTTCGTCTACGGCATTATCGCCTATTGTTTTTCGTACAGTTGCTTCTGTCATGTACCGGAATGTGTTGTCAACATCCCTGACTTTGAATAGATAATTATAGGCATTTTTGATCTTATACTGAACGATCCATTCACAGACAGCGACATTAAGATCTCCGGTCAGCATTATCGCTTCTTTGGCAGCATCAGGGGTTACGCGGTATTCTGACCTTATACCCGGGCTGGTAGTCCGAAAACCGTATTCCATTTTAAGCTGCCGCTGCACCGGAACCTTTGTAAGAGTCTCTATGCCAAGGGGAAGTTTAAGGTGAAGGCCGGGATCAGTGGTGCGTGCAAACCGGCCAAAACGAAGTATGACCCCCATTTCTTCAGGACTTATGGTGTAGAAAGAGCCGATCAGTAAAATGATGACTACTACACCTATGATACCGAACTTGATCAATCCTGGGCTTATTTTTGGCAGTTTTATTTCCATAGATGGAAAATCATTACTCATTTAGTACCTCCTTATAGTAGCGAAGATTTAGGTCAATACTACCATACTTAATGCCTCGAAGCAAAAGAATGTGAACTTAAGCTATTCACTGCAATGTATACTGCTGAAAGAGAGGAAGTATTCGATACTCTTAAGTATTTCTTTAATATTGAGCGAGTGACTGTTCTGAGAATAATCGGTCAAGGTGGCTTAAATCTGTGTTAATTAGTCTGTTTCTTACAGATGACATTTTTTTCATAGATTTCAAGCCCGATCCTGTGAGGATCAAAACGACCCTTTGGTGTAAGGCTATTTTTTTCTGGGAATGATATTTTAATAGGCCGGCTAAAGTTGCGGCTGAGGCGGGAAGCGCGAAAATTCCTTCCTTACTGGCTAAGATCTCACGAGCTGATAGAATTTCTTTATCGGTTACGGCGATCAAAGCGCTCCTGTATTTTCTTATCCAGTTGAGTAAGATGTTTCCTCCTGGAGGATCGGGATTAGAGATCGATTGTGCGATGGTATGCGGATTTTCATTTTTTTCATAATGATCCGATCCCATATAAAATGCATGGACCAATGGGGAGCAACCCTGGGCTTGAACTCCGATAAAAAGAGGAAACCGGCTGATCAATCCCTGCATCAAAATTTCCTGAAATCCCTTCATTAATCCGATCATATGACCTCCGGAACTGACTGGAACAAAGATATAATCAGGAGCCTGTTTTTTTAACTGTTGGTAGATTTCCCAGGCGGTAAGCTTATATCCTTCGATCCGGAAGGGATCTGTAGAATTAATAAAATATATATGGTGTTTTTTCCCTATTTCAAAGCTCTTTCTGTATAACTCACCATAAGGACCTTTAACCTTGATAATAAAGGACCCATAGACTCCGGCAGACAGCAGTTTTTCTTTTGTTATGTCTTCTTTGACCAGGACGAAGGTTCTCACACCGGCCTTAGCACCGTAAGCAGCGGTGGAAGCAGCCATGTTTCCGGTTGAAACTGTCCCTATCTTTGTTATACCCAGAGAAACAGCCTTTTGAATGGCTACGGCCGTCCCCCTGTCTTTAAAACTATGGGTGGGATTATTAGCTTCATTCTTAGCCCAGAGTGTAGGCAGAGAAAATTCATAGGTGATTTTATTTAGTGAAATAAGGGGAGTGTTTCCTTCACCCAGAGATAAGCCTGGATCAATTTTGTCCAGAGGGAGGATTTCATGGTATTTTTCCAGAGAAAAATCTTTATCTAAGGCGAGTTTTTTTTCCTGGGAGACAAAAGGGAAAAGAAGAGGATTACCACAGTCAGGGCAGAAAGGATTGAAAATATCCAGGGAATATTTTCGGTTACAGATCATGCATTCTAATGTGTTCATAATGTTGAAATTATTAAAAAGGAATTTTACAGTATAATCACAACCAATTGCAATTTTCTGGAGAATTTGACTTATTTTTTAAATCAAATTATATATATATTTAAGTCATTATTTTTCTTTTTGTTAGAGGAGAAGGAAGATATCTTATTTTTCAGTTTTGATACTTGGATCTTTTCTTCAAGCAAAATACGATAATTTAGCGACAAATAACCGGTGAGAATTTATGTAAAAAGAAAAAAAATGCTTTGGTGTAATAATTTAAGTAAGGGGGGAGATTGAAAAACTCAAGTAACCAAAAAAGGAAGCCGTCAGCCGGAGAAATACAAGGAAAGAAATCTAAGGGAGGAAACTCAAATTCATTGGAATCCTCTCTTTCTGATGATCGGTTTTTTCTTATTCTAATGGATAATATTACCGATAATATTTATTTTAAAGACAGACAGAGTCGATTTATCCGTATCAACAAAGCGATGGCGCAATATATTGGATTGGATCATCCGGAGGATGCTGTTGGAAAAACGGATTTTAATATTTTTACCGAAGAGCATGCCGATCAGGCTTTTCGTGATGAACAAAAAATAATTAAAAGCGGAAAACCCATAATTGGAAAAGAAGAGAAAGAAACCTGGAAAGATGGAAAAGAGACCTGGGTTTCTACGACTAAGATACCTATTAAGAATGAGAAGGGGTCGATCATTGGAACTATCGGATTATCCCGGGATATAACTGATAAAAAGCGTTTTGAAGAAGATCTGAAACAACATAGAAATCATCTGAAGGAAATGGTTCAAGAGAGAACATTTGAGTTAAAAAAGGTAAACATAAAACTCGAAGAAGAAATTGAAGAAAGAAAGAAAATTGAAAAAGCATTACGTGAGAATGAAAAAAAGTATCGTGCGATTTTTGAATCTTTTCATGATGTCTATTTTCGTACTGATGCAGAGGGGATCGTAACCATGATCAGTCCTTCGGTCGAAAACCAGGCCGGATATAAACCTGAAGAAGTGATCGGACAGCAGGCCGTGGAATTCTTTATGGATCCAGATGCACGGGATGTTTTCATGACGGAGCTAGAGAAAACAGGCTGTATTAATGATTATGAGTTAAATTTTAGGGCAAAAGACGGGCGATTGATAAATTCATCCCTGAGTGCGGCTGCCATTAAAAACAAAGCAAAAAAACGGATCGGAGTAGAAGGTGTGCTCCGGGATATAACCTGCCGTAAAACCGCAGAAAAGGATTTATATCATACGAAAAAACAACTTGAAGCCTTGATACAGGCGATACCGGATATCATTTTCTTTAAGGATTCCGAAGGCCGTTATGTTATTGTTAACCGGGCCTTTGAAGAATTCTATGGCGTTAAAGCAGATAGGATCATAGGAAGGACCGATTCAGATTTCATGCCGGATAAGGAGGCCCAGAAAAGTTTAGAGTCTGATGAGATCGTCTTTATGAAAGGTGAATCGGTTCATAGAGAAAGAGAATTAATCTCATCAGAAGGGAAAAAAGTCATTTTTGATACTATTAAATCACCTCTCTTTGATGACAAGGGAAATATTCTGGGATTAGTGGGGGTACGCCGTGATATCACCGAACGTAAAAGAAAAGAAGAGGAGATCCGCAAGATAGCCTATTATGATAACCTGACCGGATTGCCTAACCGGGTATTGTTTAAAGATCACCTTGATCTGGCTCTAGCTCATGCCCGGAGGATGAACAGGATGGTTGGGATTTTGTATATGGATTTAGATCATTTTAAGACAGTAAATGACAATCTTGGGCATGCTGCCGGGGACCTGCTTTTGCAAAGCATTGCTAAACGTTTGGAAAATGTACGCCGGGAGAGCGATACATTGTCGAGAATTGGAGGGGATGAGTTCTTACTGCTGCTGCAGGAGATATCAGCTGAAGTTGATGCTGCTGAAGTTGCGAATAGAATATTGGAGATAGTTCGAAATCCCGTGCTTATCAAAGGACGCAAAATTGAAACTTCGATCAGCATCGGAATCACCATCTATCCCATAGACGGAACAGATACAGATATTCTGGTTAAAAGAGCGGATTTAGCTATGTACCAAGCAAAACGAAGAGGCAGAGATCAGTTCAGACGCTATGCTACTACGATAGATTGAAGCTGATACTTATTGAGAGCGGAATATCAAAGCTTTGTTGTAATCCCTTTCTAACCACTGTAGAATCCATAATATGGATCAAGAAAATAGAGACAGATATTGGATGAAAATCGCTCTCGCTGAAGCCAGAAAAGGAGCTTTATCAGGAGAAATACCAATAGGTGCCGTGGTGGTTTTCAATGATGATGAGATCAGCCGTGCTCATAATATGCCTATTCTTCACAATGACCCTACCGCTCACGCAGAAATATTAGCCATCCGTGAAGCTGCAAGCGTCTTGAGGAATTACCGTCTCAATGGGTGCAGTCTGTATGTTACGGTAGAACCATGTATTATGTGTTTAGGTGCCTGCATTCATGCCCGAATAGAAAGGATCGTGTTCGGTGCCTTTGATCCTAAAGCAGGTGCGGCAGGATCTGTGTTTAACTTACCCAAAGATAAATTCAACCATAGAATTGAAATTATAGGTGGAATTCTGGAGGATGAATGCGGTAAAATCTTGAAAGATTTTTTTAAGAAGAAAAGATAGAACTCATTTCAGCCGGAGAGGTGGCCGAGTGGCTGAAGGCGGCGGTCTCGAAAACCGCTATCCTGAGCAATCAGGATCGTGGGTTCGAATCCCACCCTCTCCGCCATTAATTTTATTTTATTCCGTAATTTCAATTAGCTTCAAGGTAATTCTATTCTTGTCCGGTTTAGCTTTGATCACAAAATATTCCCCGCCTTTTAGGCCAAGGCTGTCTCTTATCTCCTTTGGAATGGACACATAGTATGATGTTCCATCTGGTTTTAACTCTCCTTTTACAACCAATCGTTTTCCTTTTTTCTCTTGTTTTAAATTTTCCTCATCATTCATGGTTTGCTCCTTAGGCTAATCATATAATCTATGTTAACCATATGGATATTTTATTACAAATCAGGCTACATGTTTACTGGTAAAATAGAATAAAAGTTTCCTCATTTTTAGATCATAAGCAGAACGATAGTAAAGGATAGACACGCTAATCATTGACTTTTTTAATCATAAATAATAATTTCATAACAAAATTAATGAGAAAAAAGGTTTCTACCTATTCAGATTTAGCGAAGATTGCAGCTTCATTATTTTTATTGGGAGGAATTAGTCTTTCTGTCAGCCAATTCCTCCTGTCACTCAGGGTGATAAATTTAACACATCAGACCTCCAAGGGGGAGATGATCTTTACAAACTCGGGAGATTTTTCGAGATTTTTTTTTAGCAGTGTATTTCTCCTTTTTCTGGTGCTTTACTTTTTGGTCACGATCCAGGGTTTGGTTTTAAGACGAAAATCCATATGGTCCTGGCCGGATATTCTGTGGAAACAGTCTCTGGCATATTCTCCCTTTCTATTTCTTATTTTTGGTGCTTTTTTTGCAGGAAGAGCTGTACATTTCATAATTTTGATCCCTTTTTTGCCTCTATTTATCGCCTTGATTTTTATCATTTTCATAGGATTAAATTTAAACCTTCATATCCCACCAAGAAGGCAGCTAGCCCCCTCTCTTTTTAGGTTAAGTTATCAAAGTAAGACCATTATTGTGCTGATAGTGCTTGCGCTGGTATTAATGCATTTTTTAACCTTAAAACCGTACTATCAGAGATTCAATTCACATAAACTTTTCATAGGGGATGAGCCCAAGTATCTGCGGATGACAAATTCATTGACTGAGGATAAAGACCTCGATCTGACCAATGACTTTGAAAATATTTCTCAAGATTTGATTGAAGCGGAAAAAAACAAAATCTTAGAAAACCAATCCAGAAGATTCGGTCATCTATCAATAATCGGCAAAAATGGGGGGATTTACCATCTGCATATGCCAGGTCTCTCTTTTCTTTTACTGCCGGGATATCTTTTGGATAAGATGGTTTTTCCCGAAGTCTCTCAAAATTCATCTCTACCTTACTACTTTCCCAAAAAACTATTTTTTTTAAGTTTATGGATTTTGGGGCTCGGTGTTTTAATTTTAATATTGGCCGCAAGGATTATTTACAAATGGCTTGAATCTATATTTTTATTAGGTGTTTTTTTAGTTTTTTTTATGTTTTTTTCTCCTGTTCCCGAATTTATAGTTCAGATCTATCCAGAAGCTGCGGCTTGTCTTATAACCTTGTTGGTATTGAATGCGATTTTTTATCCTTTTAAGCCTGACTGGATAAACTGGATGATTATTGTGGCTGGGATCGGATTTCTCCCCTGGCTTCATCAAAGATTTATTCTTCTTTCCTTAGGCCTGTTTCTTGCTCTTATTATCGAAAACAGCAGAAGTAAGCAAAAGCTTAAAACTGTTATGATCTCCGGGGGATTTCTGGTCATTGCGAGTCTTCCTTATTTTTATTATTTTTATTCGATCACAGGCAGTGTTATACCAAACAGCCTTTATACAGTATATGGAGAGTCCTTCACTCGATTTAATGTTTTGCCCTTGGGTATTTTCGGCCATTTATTTGATTTCAGTCAGGGGATCATCTGGTTGTATCCCTGGACTCTATTTGCCCTGACAGGAGTTTATTGGTGTTTCAAATCTCATTTTAAAAAAGCCTGGATGCTGGTTTTGATTTTTTTGCCTTATTATTTGATGACTTGTCTTCATGTTTCCTGGGCGGGATTGAATCCTAAACCGGGAAAATACCTTGTGGCTGTATTTCCTGTTTTGTTGATATTCAGTTTGTATTCCATGATGAGTTTTTTGAAAAAACCTAATTTCGCCCATCTTACTTTCTATACCGTGTTTATATTGTTTCTATTTTTAAATAGAAAACATGGATTGATTCAATTGAACTTTCATGGTTCCTTTATCACCAGGAGCCATTTATATTACATGGGAATAAGTATTTTGATACTTTTGAGTTTATTTTTTTCCCTGTATATCATTGATAAGAAGAAGTGGGATGACGTTTCCCGTTTTTCTTTATCCAAAATAAAAAGCTCAATGATATCTACCTCCAATTTCATAAGGTTAAATCGTTATTTTAGAAATTTGAGTTTCTTGATATTGATCATTATCTCATTGATGTTTTCTTATTATCTATTGTTTTCTGGAGATTTTTCTTTATGCAAGGATAGTTTTTTCCCCAGGATCCGCAAAACCGGCAGATACAAAGATTTAGTTCTCGAATCTGCCCAGAATCAGGGAAGAAAGATGGTCAAAGGGGAAAAACATTTTAGTGATTTGTTTTTAAAAGAATTTGATTTTTCACTAAAAGAGAGTGATTCCCTTGCAGATTTGATTGAGCTGGAATCAACAAGCTTTTATCAGAAGATATTTAAAGGGGGGTACAAGGTTGAGGTTATAAGTAATGATCTGAGTTGGGAAGGAGCGGCTTTGGCGCTCAATTTTCTTTCCCAGAGAAAAGACTTGAAAATGGCGATAAGGGATAGAGGATTGAGCAGCTCGGCGGTATTTTTAGTATTCAAGGATCAGTATGTTTCATCTGAGTTGATAATTCGGGGTTTTGATCCCACAACAGGATCTATGGCCGGTTTCGTAAAAATAAGTCCGGTTCCCGCTTTTTGCTTTGGGGAAGAATTGATCATACGCCCAGTAAGACCTTGGAATCCGGTGCAGAAAAAAAACTCAAACCATGGTTGTTCCATGGTTATAATGGCTGATTCAAAATTAATAGGAAAAAATTATGATATTTTGATTTTCACTATCTATGAGGATAGAAAATTTGATCCAGTAAGGGAAGAACTATTGGCAAAAAAAAGGCATTGTTTTCAGGAACTGGAAACACATTTGATTGAAATACATTTCGATATTAAAAGGAATAATCATCAAGAGCTGGCCGGTTTAGTTTTGATGGTCTCAGATTCAGATCAAAATTATCTGCGCTGCAGAAGTATTCTCTATGAGACAGGAGAAAATTATGGAAAGATCCCCTTTTCTTTTCATAAAAATCAGAAGATAGACAAAATCGAGAAGTCAGGAGCAAGGAGCCAGAAGTCAGAAGAAAGACCAAGGCAAAAAATAAAGGACAGAATAAAATAAATCGGAGAGATCGGTGTTCCTGACGATAATACGAATGAGCCTGGATTATTAGCACGTCGAGGTTGCTCAGAGATTGGTCAGCCCGTAGGGTAAAAGAGGCCGATAATAAATGAAATAAGTGTATGCTCGCTTTCTGATATCATATTTTAAAAAGGAAACATGTTACTGATAGAAAATTGACTGATATTTGAATCGGCCTATTTTACTAATAACCCAGAATTATTTTTGGGAGAAGTATTTGTAGAGTTTGTAAGTAACCAAAAACGACACGATCAAAATCGCCAGAGGAATTATGATGCCCCACATGATCAATCCTTTTTATGTTTTCTTTTATAGGAGAAATAGGCCAACAGCAACCCTAAAAATGAGAATAGATAGGCAATAGACATACCAATGACAACCGCCAGGCTTTTATTCATTTATTCCTCCCATCTTGTGATTTTCTCGAGCTCTTCGAGATATTGTTTTTGTTTTTCTTCATAGTCCTCAGAGACAGCCTTTAACTTGGGATCGATGATCTTCAGCATGATTACCAGTAGGGCAACGCTTATACCCAGGATAACCCAACCATACCAGCGAAGAAGCAAACTGAAGGTGACTCCAATCGCAATGAGCACATAAATCAGAGGGGATAGGACAAAGGTTATATAATCTTCTTTA
>CAZLBV010000330.1:0-31624 GCA_964557845.1 uncultured Eubacteriales bacterium
GATGACAGTAAAACCTACGAACTGTTCAAAAAAGTGAAAACGATCGGATGTTTCCAGGTGGAAAGCCCGGCCATGATGAATCTTCTCCGTCGCATGCAGGCAGCCGATATTCATGATCTAACCCAGGCTCTGGCTTTGATCCGTCCCGGACCGACCCAAAGCGGCATGAAAGAAGCCCTGCTCCGCAGCCGTGAGGGGAAAAGGGTTGTCCGCGATCCTTTTCTGGCAAAGATCCTCCCCGAAACCGGCGGCCTTCTTTTGTACGAGGAGCAGGTTATGCAGATCGCAGAACGAGTCGCCGGGCTGCCGTCCGAACACGGTGACCTTCTGCGCCGCTGTCTTAAAAGCAGAAAAGAGGACAGCCGCCTTAAAACCAAATTTTTCCACGAAGCCGGGGAAAGAGGTTATGCTGAGGGTGAGGTAAGAAAACTGTGGCAGGTCATGGAAGAATTCTCATCCTACTCCTTCAACAAAGCACACAGTGCTTCTTATGCCCGGGTAGCCTATGAAGCGGTCTATCTGAAGGCTCACTATCCTGTTGCGTATCTGACAGCGGTGCTTAATGCCGGAGGCGGATACTACGGGTTAGGGGAGTATGTGGAAGAGGCTAAAAGAATGGGAATTAAGATCCTTCCTCCGAATATAAACCGGAGTGATTTTCAGTTTAAGATAGAAGAAAATAATATCCGAATAGGTTTGATGTCGATAAAGGGGCTAGGCCATAAAACAGCAGCCAGGATCATAGAAGAAAGAAAATACGAAGATTATTTGTCTTTGGAGGACCTTCTGTCCCGGGTGTCTTTGAGTAAAGCAGAGCTGTTTATTCTTATCAAGGCCGGGGTTTTTGATTCTCTGGAACCCAAAAGAACCAGGCAGATCCTGCATTATTTCCAGGGACTGGAAGGAATGGAAAAAGTTGCGGATTTTGACAGCCGGCAAAAAAAGGCTATGTTGATCGATTCTCTCGGTTTTGTGCCTGAAGGAGATTCCCTGTCTTTGCTCGACGGAAAACGTCCTCCGCTTCGGGTGAAGGATCTGAAAGATCATATTGGACGGGAAGTAGAGATCGTTGTGCGGGTGGTGGATGCCCGCCGAAAAGAAGTCAAGAACGGCTGGAAGTATTTTTTTCTTTTTGAAGATGAAACCGGGCTTCTTGAAGGCGTCGGTAACCAGAAAGGTTTTACTTTCGGGAACCCGCCGGCATGCTGCCTGCGGGGAATGGTCCGCAGCGACGGTAGATTGTTTGATTGTGTTTTTCAAAGGATATTTTAAAAATGAATTTTTAAATTGACTTGGATTTTTGTATAATTGGTGGGAATATTTATGAATATATTTGGTTTTATCCGGTAGACAACATGACTGGGAGGTAACAAGAATGAAAGAGCACCAAGGACGAATATTTTCCGGGATTCTGATCATTTTAGTGGGCATTGTTTTTCTGCTGGGAAGTTTGGATCGAATTGATATTGGAGATTTTTTCTCTGATTATTGGCCCTTGTTTATCATTTTTATTGGCATGTGGCATCTATTTTCCAATAATTTTCAAAATGCCGGCATAGGATTGGTGCTTATAGTCATCGGGGTTTTCTTTTTACTGGCTGAGTTGGATGTGTTGAGGTGGAATATCTGGCATATTTTATGGCCGATCCTGATCATATTAGTGGGAGTCTGGTTGATCTTTAAACCAAGATTTATCGGGTATAAAGGGAAAGTCCCAGAGATCAAAGAAAATGATCTTGATGCCTTTGCGCTTTTTGGCGGCGTAAGTAGAAAAGTGGAGTCCCAGGCATTCCGGGGCGGGAAAGCAACGGCATTATTCGGGGCTGTGGATTTGGATTTTTCCCGGGCCAAACTGGAAGGCAACCAAGCCACCATAGAAGTGACGGCCATGTTCGGTGGGATCGATATTTTTGTCCCTAGAGACTGGAAGGTGATCGTTGATGCCAGTGCAGTTTTGGGCGGCGTCGACAATAAGCATCGTCAGGCCGAGGAAAGTGAAATAAAAGGGACGCTGTTCGTAAAAGCCACAGCTATATTCGGCGGGATAGATGTAAAAAATTGAACGGAAAGCAGTGATTTCATGGATGTCGTAAAAGCTATTGAGAAAAGGCGGGCCTATAGGTCGCTTGTACCTGTTGAGATTACAGCAGATCTGATCAAAGATCTGGCTGAGAATGCGAGGCTTTCTCCTTCTTGTTTTAATAATCAACCATGGCGTTTTGTTTTCGTGCGTGATCCTGATGTCCTGGTCTCAATGCAGGAAGCCCTGTCCTCCGGTAATGAGTGGGCTTATGAGGCCTCAATGATCATTGTTGTCTTCAGCCGCAAAGAAGATGATTGTATGATAAGAGACCGGATCTATCATCAATTCGATTGCGGTCTGGCTGCCGGATTTTTGATCTTGCGGGCGACCGAATTGGGATATATAGCCCATCCCATTGCCGGTTTCAGTCCGAAAAAAACCAGAGCGATCCTGGGTATACCCGATGAGTATGATGTCATAACCCTCATTATTTTTGGGAAACATACAGACAGCATAAGTTCTGTTCTGTCTGATGAACAAAAGGCGAGCGAAAAAAGAAGGCCGAGGAGGAAAGCGTTGGACAAGATAGTTTATATAGACAAATATGGTCAGAAATTCAATCCTGATGATCCAGGAATCTGAATGATTCACAAAAAATGCCGTTAATTCTTATCTTCAAACAGCCCGGGCTGTTCTTTTTCGTTTTGCTCGACAATGTCCTTTAATTCTGAATATTGATCGACCAGGTTTTCAGGCACGGCGATCTTTTCGTCTAAAAGAAGATTTTTGATCTGAAGGGCATTTGTAAGGGCTTGACCGCGGTAGTGGTTGTTTGTAATCACGAAAACCTTATTGCTTTTATTTCCCAATTCCTTTATTTTTTTTACCCATTCATCCAGTTCAGATAGATTATAAAGATAATTGTACCTTTCATCCCGGCCGACATCTTTATTGAACCAGTTTTTATAATTACGGCCATGCAGACGCACGTAAGAAAATTGTGAGGTTGTCGTAACCGCTGTTGGTTTGAGGGAATCACCGATCACAGGCTGGTCGATATTACAAAAGCTTACATTATTGTTTCTGAGAAGATCAAAAAAGTCATTCCGATTCCAGCTTCCATGTCTTATCTCGAGCGCTAAGGGATATCTGGAGAATAATCCAAACAGTTTCTTTAAATGTTCAAGGTTTTCCGAAGTGTATCGGAACGACCATGGAAACTGAATGAGAACAGCCCCCAATCTGTTAGCAGAATAGAGGGGGTCTATCCCGAATGAGAAATCGGCTGCATCTTTATTGGTAAATGTTTTACGTTCATGAGTAAAATTTTGGTGAAGTTTTACAATAAACAAAAAATCTTTCCTGTTTTCGATCTTTCTGATCCAGGAAAGAGATATACCGTGGATAGGGATCCGATAAAAGGTGCTGTTGATCTCGACTGTATTGATATATTGGGAAAGAAAGATAAGGGGGTGAAAACCCGCCTGTTTTTTGTGCGGATAAACTATACCCTCCCAGTCTTTATAACTCCACCCGGCTGTTCCGATATAATAATTATGCATGGGTCTCATTGTAAGGCAATTTAAACAGGTTTTCTATAAGAAACTTGGACAACAAAAACAATTTGCTCTGAAAGATGATTTTGATTATTATGGGGATAGATTTGAGGAAATTTTATGAAAAAATATAAATTTTTCTTAATTTTTCTTATAGTGGCTGCTACTATTTCATGCCGCCAAAAACAAGCTGATATGTATACTTTTGGTATCTTCCAAATGAGTGATGTCCCCCACCTGAATGAGGTTCGGAGAGGATTCATTCAAGCTCTTGAGGACGGCGGTTTTTTTGATGGTGAGAATATGAGATTGGTTTATAGAAACGCCTTAGGTAATATTTCCGAAATCCAGAGAATCGCCAAGGAGCTGGTTAAGGAAGATGTGGATATGTTGATAGCCGTATCAACCCAGAGTCTCCAGGCTGCTTTGCATGCAACCAAAAACACTCCGATTGTGTTCTCATCTGTAGCCAATCCTTATCTGGCGGGAGCAGGAAGAACCGCTGAGGATCATTTAGAAAATGTAACGGGTGTCTCTTCAAGAGGGCCGATAAAGGAAAGCCTTAGATTCATCAAAACTGTACTCCCGGATGTAAAAAGAATAGGAACGATCTGGACGCCTACGGAATTGAATTCGGAATATTATCTGGATCTGGCGAGAGAAGGAGCCGCGGAACTTGGTTTTGAGATCGTTGCGGTTCCTGTGGCCAATAAAAGTGAAGTGTTGCTGTCAGCACAGGTATTAGTGAATAAACAAATAGATGCAATTTATCAAATATCTGACAATACCATTAATGCGTCTTTTGAAGCGATCGGGAGAGTGGCTGAAGAGAATGGAATCCCTTTATTTGGGGGTTTTTTGGCTTCTACTGAATTAGGGGCTTGTGCAGCTTTAGGATGGAATTTTTTTGATATGGGTTACAAAGCCGGGCAGATCGCTATCGATGTTATGAGGGGTGCTAATCCCGGTGATATTCCTTTTCAGTATATGGAAGATGTGCTCCTGCATATTAATCTTCCTGCGGCACAAAAACAGGGAGTTCATTTTTCTGAAGATATTCTTGGCCTGGCAGATAGAGTCATTCGTGTTTCTGTAAATGAGAGCACACCTGAACCCGTAAGTTATTGAACCAGTCAACATTTGAGGATTTAAATGAAAATATGTCATTTTTTAGAGAAAGATCACATTTTATTAGATCTGAAAACCAGAAGTAAGCAAGAGCTGCTAAAGGAAATGGTCGAAAAAATGAAACTCAGGGGGCTGATCTTAAATGATGAAGCGGTTTTAAATGATTTGCTAAGACGGGAAGCAGTCTCCAGTACTGGGTTGGAGCAGGGGATTGCAGTCCCTCACACCCTAACAGATGAGGTTAAAAAACCATTGGTTACAATGGCTTTAATAAAAGACGGAATGGACTTTGACGCTGTCGACCAAAAGCCTACATATGTTTTAGTTTTGTTGTTGGGCCCCAAGAACGACCCTGGTTTACAATTGAGAATTTTAGCCCATATTTGCCGTTTGGTGAAAGAAACACCCATCGTTGAAAAATTAAAAAAGACTGATTCAGCTGAAGAAATTTGCAGCATTTTCAAGCGGGAAGAAGGAAAGATTGAATGAAACTCCTGGTGCTGATCTTAAATAAGGTTGAAAAACTCGAAGAAGTACTGGAAGGATTTATCGAGATCGGGATATCGGGAGCGACCGTAATTGAAAGTGTGGGCATGGGACACATCCTCTGTGATGAGGTTCCGATCTTTGCCGGTTTGAGATTCATGTTCTCAGGTTCAAAACCTCAAAATAAAATTGTTTTATCTGTGATAAAAGAGGAAAAAGAAAAACCAGCCTTCCGTCTTTTAAATAAAATCTTAGGAAATCTGGATGATCCGGGAAACGGGATTGCTTTCACGCTTAAAATTGATTATGTTGAAGGATTAAAACCTGAAATTTAAATGAAAGCGATCTATGCCTTCGGTTTATTAATTCTGATCACCTTCTTAGGATCTCAGTTTTTATTTAAACGAAAAAAAATACTATCTCCGCTGAATTTCTTTTTTTTATCCGGATTAGTCTATATTTTTTTGGGCTATTTAATGGGAGAAGAGGTTTTAAATATCTTGAATCAAGAGGTTCTCAGAGGATTAAATCCGATCATTAGTCTTGGACTTGGCTGGATTGGTTTTATTTTCGGCTTCCAACTTGAATCTAAATATATTCGCAGATTTCCCGGAAAATATCTGGGATTTTCGTTTCTGCAGTTTGTGATTGTTTTCATAATTGCTCTTGTCGTCTTTTATTTTCTTCTTTCTGTGATATTAAATGAATCCTCCCGAAATCTTATTCTTGGAATGTCGATAGCCTTTGGTCTACTGATCACATTGAATTCGGCGACTCTATTAAATGCCGCTTCTTTTACTCTGGAAAAAAAAGGATCTCTATTTTATCTAGCCCGGTTTGTTGTCAGTGTCAGCGGTTTCTGGGGAATTTTAGGCCTGGCTTTTTTATCTGGTTTTTGGCATTTTCCGTTCGTAGGAGAAAAGATCTTCCTGAATGGCTTTGTTTTTCTCTTTATCTCGATAATTTTTCCTATCGGTTTAGGATTTATTTTTCATTTCCTGACAAAAAGTCGAAATGAAGAGCAGGAAATAATGGTGTATTTAATGGGGATGGTTTTTTTTGTTTCTGGAGGAGCGTTTTATTTTAATCTTCCACCCTTGTTTGTAAGTATGATATTGGGGATAACTTATGCCAATCTGACAAGAAAACAGGAGCATTTGTATCCGGTTCTCCTGTCCACTGAAAAGCCATTGTATATTATTTTGTTGATTTTAATAGGAGCGCTTTGGAAGATTGAGGTCAGTCTAAACATGGTTTTGCTGGTGTTGGTTTTAATTGGAATTCGAATTTTAGTCTATACAATTCCTATACCGTTTTTGCAAAGGATACTTCGTTTTCCTGAAAAGCTTTGCCCGGTTTTCGGTCTTTGTTTTTTATCATCGGGAGGAATAGGGATTGCCTTTGCCTTCAGCCTCAAGCTTATTTATCAACTTTCCTTGACGGATATCTTTTTATCTTCAGCATTGATCTCAATTATTTTAAGCGAGATCATAAGCCCCTGGGCACTTAAAAAGTCTTTTAAAATAATGGGGCAGAGAGAGAGAGCATGATCCCTCTCTTGCTTATTTTTGCTCTGATGTGGCTGTTAAAAAGCCCTTGGCTGGCTCCCTATACAAATTTAGGGCAAAGTGCTTCCATTGCATTAGGATTTGTTTTGATCTTTGCTTATCTTTTCGGCAAAAATATCCAGCATTTTAAGCTTCCGAAGATCACTGGATTCATTATTGCAGGTCTCATTTGCGGTCCCTATATATTAAAATTTTTAAGCAAATCGGATATCAATGATCTTCACCTTCTTGATGGTCTTGCCTTAAGTTTGATCGCTTTAACAGCGGGCGGTGAAATTCGGCTTGAAAAGTTAAAGAGCGGATTCAAAACGATCATGAGTATTATCACATTTCAGACTTTGGTGGTAATCATAGGTTTCATGGGGCTTTGTTTTTTGATTCGGCCTTTTTTTTCTTTCTTTTCATTACCGTCTATTGAACACATTTTTATTACCTCTCTATTATTGGGAGTGTTGGCCACATCTACATCTCCATCCATGACAATAGCGGTGATGACCGATATCCATGCCAAAGGAAAATTTACCGAATTGATCTTGAATTCAGTTGTTGTTAAGGATTTTATTGTCATAGTGCTTTTTGCTTTTTCAATCTCTTTTTCACGGAATATTCTGGCTCCATCTAAGGAGTTTGATTTATTATTTCTATTGAGTATTTTAAAGGAAATAGGATTGTCTCTTGCTGTGGGTGGGATAGTGGGAGGAGGAATCATCCTTTACCTTAAATACATTCGCCGGGATATGACGATCTTCATATTAGCTGTGGCTTTCTTTACCTATCAAATTTCTCATAGATATGACCTTCATCCTTTAATGATATGTCTCTTAGCTGGTTTTATAGTGGAAAATTTTTCTTATCTTGGAGAAAGGCTCATTTACGCTATTGAAAAGGTTTCTTTGCCCGTATTTGTGGTGTTTTTTGCGATATCCGGGGCTTCGATCAATTTAGAGGCTCTCTCGAAGACATTGTTGTTGGCTTTGATATTTGTTTTTTGGAGATTGGGATTGATATTTTCGGGCACTTATCTTGGTGCAAAAATCGCAAAAGAAGATATCTCTGTTAAAAAGAACAGTTGGGCTGGTTTCATATCACAAGCAGGAGTGGCCATCGGGATTGCCATTGTAATAGAAAAGACTTTTCCGGATTGGGGAAAAGATTTTAAAACTCTGGTTTTGGCCATTATTGCTATTAATCAAATAATTGGTCCGGTGCTTTTACAAAAACTGCTCTTCAAGGTAGATGAAGCAGGGAAAAAAGAATAGTTACCTGATTTAGGGCGACATACTCCAGGTATCGATGGTGATGGATTCTTCGATACTGATTTGTTCATGTTCATAGTTGGCGGGAATGACGTAAGAGTCTCCTTCTTCTACCGTTACTTCTTCTTTTTTCTTTCCGTCATTTATGATGATTTTTTGTTTTCCTTTAAGAAGGGTAGTGATCTGTTCATAAGAATGTTTATGGGGAGGAACCCGGGAACCTTTTTCGTACAGGAATTTGGCTAAAAGTATGTCTTTTCCGCATGCAAGTGTGTAACGTGTGACTCCTTCGAAAACCTCAACTTTAGTTTGATCTTTTTTTGTGATTTTGAACATGCTCTTCCTCCCGGTCTAACCTAATCTTTAATATGCGAGTATAGAAATATATCATTTTTTTTTTACTTGAAGCAATTTTTTTCAATCGTTGTCTTCGTTTTCAAACTGATATTTTTTTCACCATGTGATCCTGAAGTCTTTGTATTCCCCGGTATATTCTTCCCAGATCAATTCTGTATTTTCGACCCTGGACAGAGAAGGCCCTTCTTTCAGTTTGTTAATAAGGGTCTCAATTTTTTCTTTCTCACCTTCTACAACAGCTTCGACCCGGCCGTCATACAAATTTTTAACCCAACCGGTTAAATGTAAAGAGGAAGCCCATTTTTGGGTGAAATCACGATAACATACTCCCTGAACGCGTCCGGATACGAATATATGCGCTCTGCTTTCCATTTGAATAATTTATGATAGCACAAGTTATATCAACCTTTAAAGAAAATTATATAAATCATTACCTTGAAAACAGAACATAGATGATAAAATTTAGAAGATAGAATAAAATCCAAAGGACGAAATGCGATAAAAATTCAGATGCTAAAATGTTCTAAATTCAATCCTCATACACTCATTCTCCCATTCACTCATCTTCTTATTTTAATGTTTGATATGAGATTCAAGGAATTTATGTTTGCATTTTTCAGAACAAAAGTAATATTCTTTTCCCTGAAAAACGGTTTTTATGGCTTCATCTTTAGGAAGATAGACATCACAGACTTCATCTTTAACCATGATGCCTTGATTTTTAACTTGGTTTTCAACTCGATTTCTGGGGGATGAAGCGGGTTTTTGAAAAAGACGAAATAATTTCAAGATAACGTATATGAGAAGAGCATAAAAAATTATCCGAAAAAATGAAATAAGCATACTGTTATTTTGTACTATCCCTATATATAAGTCAAAAAAATTATAAGAATCATCTATTTATAAATTTATAATTAATTATCAAATACGATATTATAATATGTCGATAACGAATAATCGCAGCTTCTGGATGATTCAGTTTTGGTATTGTGTCTTAAGGATGATATTTCTATAATAAGATGGTCGAGAAGAATGAAAGAACTTGCTGAAGCCATATTAAGGGGTGATCAAAGAGCTGTAGCTCAAGGTATTTCTATCGTTGAAAACGATATGGATCGAGCCCAAATGTTGATAAAAGAACTTTTTACAAATTCCAGTGAGGCGGTAGTTATTGGAGTGACAGGGGTTCCTGGATCCGGGAAAAGCACTCTGATGGATCAGATGATCGACTGGTTCAGGAAAAGAAACATAAGCTTAGGGGTGGTAGCGGTCGATCCTTCCAGTCCCTTCACGGGAGGTGCGGTTTTAGGTGACAGGCTTAGAATGATGAGGCATAGTACCGATCCCGGAGTCTTCATTAGAAGTATGGCGACAAGGGGGTATTTGGGTGGCTTGGCTAAATCCACTGGCGATGCGGTAGAGATTTTAGAAGCCTCCGGAAAAGAGATCATTTTGGTTGAAACGGTAGGAGTTGGTCAGGATGAGGTTGAGGTGGTCAGCCTTGCAGATGTGATCCTGGTAGTTTTGATCCCCGGGGATGGAGACGATATCCAGATCTTTAAAGCCGGGCTGATGGAAATAGCAGATATTTTTGTTTTGAATAAATCAGATTCGGCCCATTCTGAAAAAACCGAGACCCGGTTAAAGGCTTTATTGGAATTAGATTCAAATAAAAAAACAACCCCCCCTGTGTTTAAAACTATAGCGACCTCCGGGGAGGGAATAGAAGATTTTATGCGAAATCTGGTTGAACATTATTCGGCCAAACTCCCTGATAGGATGGGCTTACGAAGAAAAGAAATGATAGCAAAGATGCTTAAAGAAATAATCAATATGAAGATGCAAAAAAAAATATTCACCTATATTGATGATTCTGAATACAATGAATTCGTGGATAGAGTATACCAAAAAAAACTAGATCCATATACTGCAGCCGACATGATCCTGAAAAAAAGCATGGAGGATAAGGATGATAAAAGGGATTGATCACATTGGGATCGCTGTCAGTGATCATAGAGAAAGTATATCCAGATGGGAAAAACTGACTGGAGAGAAAGCCGGAAAAAGTGAACAGGTTGACGAGCAAGGCGTGGTGCTGTCAAAACTCAAACTAAAAACAGGCCCTGTGATCGAGCTGTTAGCTCCCACAGGAGATGAAACACCGGTAGGAAGGTTTCTCAAAAAGAGAGGCCCGGGAATACATCATATTTGCTTTCAAGTAAGTGATCTAGATCTTTTGGTCAAGAGTCTGAAAGAAAACGGGATACGATTTGTTCAGGATGTTCCCGTAAAGGGCTCTGAAGGCAGCCGGGTTATTTTTATTCATCCGGGTGATTTTAATGGAGTTCTCATTGAGTTGAGAGAAACAGGTTGAACCTTATCTTTGATGAAAGAGAATTATTATCCAGCGGGCAAAAGCCTTAGCATCTTCTAGATCGGATTGATCCGGGTGGTTTTTAGCTGTTGGAGCCATTTCTGCCCAGGCTCTGTCTTCTAGCGATTTAAGTAAAATATCGAGAGCTTCAAACGAAACTTCTCCCCTGCAGGAGAATGTTCCCAGGACATCCAGTTTGCTGGCTAGAGTCACAGCATATTCTAAAGCTTCTCTGGATAATTGGGTCCCAGCAATTGAGCCATGGGTTGAAAACAGGGCGATTTTTTTCCCGGAAGGGATATTTTTAATGAAGGCCTCTGCTTGATAGGGGACTGTATGTGTGATTACGGGAAATCCAATGAAGATCAGGTCGGAAGTTTTAATCTCATCTTCTGTAACTTCATGGATCGGTTTTATTTTCTTATCTTGTTTTAACGTATCGTAAATGGCTTCGGCAACTTTTTTAGTATTGCCAGTTTGGCTAAAATATGTAACTAAGAAGTTAGACATTGTGATATCGATAGATTAAAATTTGAATCTGATTCCAAGCTTTATTGCTAGCCCACCAAAATCAAACTCACCCTGCCTGATATCCCGGATTTCAGGGCCATCTGGCTTTTTTTCGTGTCCGCTTAAGACTGAATAATATTCTGTCAAATTTGCCATGGTCGTTTCGTAAAAATACAATGTTTCTTTACCGCTGATATTTTGTTCTGTTATTTTTCCATTGAGATTTTCAATAATAGATTGAGAATAGGACCCTTTATAACCATCAGCATTGGCCCATAATTTCTCTGCTTCGAGAACAAAGGCAAGATATTGAATTAATTCAAATTCTAAAGCCAAGGAAGCATATATTCCAAGGGCTTCTGACCGGTAGTCTGTTTCCTTGTCATTAAAATAAATGAATTCTTTTCCAAAGCTGGAAAAATAACTTTCTTTGTTTTCTATTACCGTATATTTATTGAAAACGAGATAACGGCCGAATTGAGTCACCAGGTGAAGTTTGGGATAAAAAGGGAGTTGGAAATTATAGCTAAAACCTAGTTTGAACATCAGTGCTTTGGTTTGATTATTCAAATATATATATTCTTTTTGATCTCCTGTAAGATTTTGAAAAGTGATATCGCCTTCTGCTATTGAAGAACTCTGCCCACCGCTGCCATTGATGGCGAATCCCTGATAGATCGGAATCCTTACAGAAAACTCAAGGTTGTTTTTAAAGTCAAGGGGATTTAATTCACCTTGGAGATTACCGTTATTAAGTGCGGCATAGTCTTTCCAGCTTTCATTAAAAGATTCGATCCACGTATTAACATCTCCTATGTTCATAGAATTAGCATTATAACTGATCCGTAAGCTCACATTTTCTTTTCCATAGGAAGATACGCAGACGATGATCAGGAGAAAAGTCAAGGTTAGAAAAAATTTTAATTTTGGCATTTTAACACCGTGCATTATCCCATAAATAATATAAAAATTCTACATTTTCCTGATTTTAGTCGGAACAGATGATCAAAATCAGGAATTAGAGTAAGATAAATGAAAATCGTGGATCAGTCGATTGGAAGTGTGATTGCTATGGTCAAGCCTTGTCCTTTGCGGCTTTCGGCTGTGATTGTACCTTGGTGATCTTGAATAATTTTTTTCGCAATCGGAAGTCCCAAGCCGGTTCCAGCATCCTTGGTTGAAAAGTAAGGTTCAAATATTCTTTGCAACATCTCTTGGTCGATCCCTGGTCCGGTGTCCTGGATCACAAGAAATAATTTGTTCTTATCTTTCTTTAGACTGATCTTGATCTTCCCGCCGTTTTTTATAGATTCTATCGCATTCGTGATCAAATTCCTGAGAACGATCATCATTTTAGCTTTATCACCCTGAAACACAAATTTATCACCACTGTAGTTCTCCTCGAACTCTATCTTGTCGGACAGAAGAGATTTATATGGTTCGATCGTTTCCTTGATCAGTGCTTTTAAATCAATAGATTCTTTTTGAAGTAGAGAGGCCTTTGAAGTTTCCAGAAATTCCTGGGCGATCCTCCTTAGATTTTCTACTTCTTTAATTATGTAAGAAGCGGATTCCTGTAATGTATCTTTGAATTTTTTAGGATTATCTTCGTATACTCTGAGGAGATGCTGGACGGATAGCTGGATCGGGGTCAAAGGATTTTTTATCTCGTGTGCTACTTTCCTTGACATTTCAGCAGAGGCGACTTTTTGACTGAGCTCAGCCAATTCATGCTGATGTTTCTTTAAATTCAAAACCATGGTATTGAATCCGTCTGTCAGTGTTTTCATTTCGTCTTGACGATCATAATCGATCCGGGTCTCAAGATCCCCGAGGCTGACTTTTTTCGTTCCATCTAGCAGCTTTTTGATCGGAGTTATGATCATACTTCCAATGAATTGTGCTAAGAATATCACAAAAATGATAAATATCACTGAAATAAAAAAGATAAATTCCAAAAGCTCTCCGGTGAGACTGGCAACCTCGGGTTTTTCCTGAGGGAAGGGAAGTGAGATCAATAAGAGAGATTCTTCAAAAAAGTAGGGGATCGTAAGAGTATGATAGGAATAAGTGCCGATCTTTTCGGTTCGAGTGTAGAAAGGGTTGTTCTCATAGAGTATTTTAAAATAGATTTCACCGTCGATGATTTCTGGAAGAAGGCCATAATTAAAAAATTCTCTCCTGCTGGAGGAGATCAAAATACCCTCCTGGTATAAATTTACATCATTGGAAATAGTAGAACTGATCCACATCACAACCTCATCTGGGGGAAGGGTAAGTGAAACCTGTTCTTCCTGCTGCAGTAAAATAAAATCCTCTAAGACCCTTTGGGCGAATATGGCTTGGGTTTCGGCTGCTTTGGTATACTGTCGGTTGAATATTCTTTCGAAAAAACTCTGAGTAGAAAATGAAAACAAAAGCAGGGGAATAAGGGCTATCAATATAAATGAGATATTAACCCGGCTTGAAAAGGACCAAAAAGGATTCTTGATATTGGTTTTTTTTGTGAAGGTTGTGATGGCTAATAATAGTAGGCTGACTATAAAAAAATTAAGGAGAAATAACTGCATAAATTCAACTGAATAGCTGATAAAATTTTTCTTAGGAAGGAAAAGGCAGTATATCCTATCGGCATGCGAAAAGAATAGACCAAAATAAGAAAGGGTATTGTCTTCAAAATCAGACCATACGTCTTCTTTTGAGAGCAGGATCCTTTCTAGAAGACGGGGGGAGATTCCAGAAGAAATTTTATCCGGGTTGAATGCTAAGGTGCCGTCTTTATCGAAGATAGCAAATCCAAGATCGATCTGACTAAGTGAAGGGAAAGATGTCTCTCTAAGTAATTCAAAGTAGGGCGTAGCGGAATAAAGAAAAGGAAGCATGTCATGATCGATAGAAAGATAAATAATGATCCTGCCGGCGTATTCATCACCTTTAAACCAATCTCTATACCCAATAAGGAAGTTTTTAACATTTCCCATGTATATTATTTTTTCGTTAAAAATATTCCAGCCGGCTGAAAGGGGGAGTTCAAGCTCGAGCTGGTGAGTTTCAGGGACGTTTAAAGAAAATCTAGAGATGATTTCTCCGCTTGAGTTTATTATTTCCAGACTGGAATACCAATTATGCTTGGCAATCAGCGTCTTTCCCCATAAGTATTGGGAAAAATCAGGAGAACCTGCGGTCTCAAAATATGGGATGATGGAGCTTCGTTCTTTATTTATTTCAAGAAAGGATTGACGCAGAAAAAACACTCCCCAATCTTCTTGAGATTTAATAATATGCTGCAGTCTGTTTTGAATAATGGCTCGATTTTTCAGGCCGGAATAATGGTGAAGGGAATAATACATGAAAAATGAAAAAAGGAAAATTCCCACCAATGCTGTGATTTTCCTTTTGGTATTAGGAAAAAATGCAAGAACAGAGATAAAAAAAATGACAGCAATGTGAAATACTAGAATTAATATAGGGATGTTTTTATATAGGATAAGCAAATAAATGATGGTAAGACCAAGGAGTATAGTCAGGGGAAGGAATCTTTTTTGCTGATAGATACTGGCACAGTGTCTTAATGCGGAATAGATCCCAACCGAAAAACTGATGAAAAAGAGTAGAATACTAAGAAATAACAGCAAAAATAGAGGATTCCAGGAAAAATGAAGAAGATCGATATTGGAATGTATAATGGTATTAAACAGTATTTTTTGATAGATATAGATCAAAACTAATGATGAAGAAAAGACTGCAGAGATCAGAAAAATAAACTTAAGCAAGGAAGCAGATTTAGGTTCTAAGATAATGTTCTTCTGGGAATATAGAAAAACTGCAGAGAGAATAAGGAATAGAAAAAATGAGGTTAGGAATATGTCTCCTGGAGATTTGGTCAAATTCCAAATTGAAAGATATGCAGCATTAGTTGGAGAAAAAACTGGCAGTGATTGAATTTTTTCAAGTCCGCTTATTGGAAAGAATAAAAATCTCAACCCGATGAGTATCAAAATGATAATTAAGCCATTGGGGGAAAACTGCTTTTTGCCCTTTGTATAGGCAGCGATAAGAAAGATCAATATGAAAACAAGTGAAAATCCGATAGCTATATAACTTAAAAGCAGCAAA
The DNA here is from genome assembly GCA_964557845.1 of uncultured Eubacteriales bacterium. Taxonomy (GTDB): domain Bacteria; phylum Acidobacteriota; class Aminicenantia; order Aminicenantales; family Aminicenantaceae; genus CAZLBV01. Next base: position 15,375 of record CAZLBV010000330.1, read on the forward strand.
TTCTCTTTCCGTGCGGAAATACTGGAAGATAGAGAGGGCGAGCTTAACGTTAGCGTTGCGATTATCTTCCGATCTTCGTTTCTTAGAGGAAAAAACAGAGTTTGAATTTCATCTTGAAGGCTGGGCTGTCCGATGTATTCATCTTTATGTCTAGAAAAAATCCTTTCAAATCCAGTCAAATTCTCACGGAAATCCCAGTAATCAATAGACAGGTTTTTCAAATATTTTTGATCTATAAAATGATTATCCTGGAAATAAGATGCTTTTATTTCAGGTAGAAATGCAAGCAGCCTGAAAAAAGCAATCATGTTCGATTCATCCACCTTAACGAAAGAAACTTGATATACAGAAGCTTTATCCTCGATGACAAGTGAAGAGTCATCCAAAGGGAAAAGGATCTTTCCAGATTCGCTGATGAATATATCCTTGAACTCTATGACGCTGCCAAGCCAAATAAGCGGATATCCATTTAAATTGTAATACCCTATGCCTTCATAATCTCGATCGAGCTCAAGCTGTTTGAAGTATTCAAAGATTTGTTCTTTTTCCTGGGGAAATGGCATGCGCGATAAAGAATCTCTTAGGTTTTTATGGCGTTCAATTACATGAATATACTCTTCTTTGATGGACTGGGCCTGTTGTCTTAGTTTGGTTAGGCTTTTCTGATAGTAATTTGAAGAGATAAAAGAAGGAAAGAAAAAGGACAGCAGCAAAAATACAAAGGCAAGGCCCGCAGTAAAAATAGCGGCCCAAAGAAAATATTTTCTTTTTAGAGAAAAGTTAAATAAGCTCAAATTTTTTCAGCTTTTATTTCTGATATTATCCATGTTTCATTAGCATTGAAATCATTAATATCTTCGACTTTAACCATATAAAAGAAAATATGAAACCCATATTGATTGTTATTTCGTTTGTTTTTGAAAGACCATCTTGCTTGATATATACACTGGTTTTCATTAAAAAAGAGAGGAGTGTCCACAGAATAGAATTCAAAAGAAGGAAAGGATGCAAAGATTTTTTTAAAAAGGAAAAAAGCCTGATGATTTGAGATCAGGTCAGAAAAAGCAATCGGATCAGGCAGCGAGATGCTAATTTTTGTGTTTTCGGGAAAATATGAATACAAAAGGTTTGGTTCATTTTGAAGAAAAGCTTGTTCGATATTCGAGGTTGTTGGCGGAACCTGGGTTAAAAGGATGATTACAAGATAAAAGAGAATGTTTCCCATAAAAAAATTCTACCATAATAACAAGGAAACCGGCAAGAAAGGTTATTTTTTTTGGGTTTTTTTCGCGGTCAATTCTTCAGAAATAATATCTTTAAGCTCATCCTTGATCTTTTCCATTTTATGAAGTTTTTCTGTTATCTTTTTAAATAAGGGCTCCTGGTTTTTGATGCCTTCTTGGATCAAAAAAGCACAGCTTTCCGAGCGGCTTCTAAAAAGTCCGGCATCGACCAGCATATTTATTTTTTTATTGCTTTCGTCATTTACTCGAATGGTTAGAACAGTATTTCGAGATGATAGGGCTTTATCGATGACTTTTTTGATTGATTCGGCTGTTTTAACTGCGAATCTTTCTACATGATTTCCGAAATCATTAAGAGTATTCGCAGAAGATTGGTTTTTTTTATTTTCCATTTTTTGTTCTCCTTACATATTCATAATTACAAATTACACAATTACAACTAACATGTCAACAAGTATTATTATTTACAATTTTAGGGGGTTATGATTAATCTAGGAGTGATTCGATCTTTAATTTGATCTGAATTATTGAGTCGAAGACGTCTACTATCTTTAAATCAAAATCTGATTTGTCCTCATTTAAAATAAAAATATTAGGTATGCCTGCTTCTACTGCTGCCAGCATGTCAAATTTTGAATCGCCAACAGCACAGGCTTCCTTCTCACTTATTTGTAATTTTTCAATAGCCGCAATAAGTGGTTCTCCTGATGGTTTCCATAACCCGCTTTCGCGGGTTATTACCAGATCAAAAATCAATTGAAATTTTTGAAGAAGATAGTTTACATTTTTCCTGGAATTATTGGTAATAAGTGCGGTTTTGATATTTTTGTAATGTAAAAAATCTAAAAGCTCCGGAACTCCTTCTTTTATCACGGCTTTTTTAGTTGCTTTCCTTTCGTAACTTTCCAAAATTTTCCATTTGATTGATCTGTGAGGTTCCTCGAGGTCTTTTAAGTGGCCTAAAATCGGATTCCCCCCTGTTCCCAGTTCTTGTTTGATCTGCTTCCAATCATAGTCAGTATCAAAGATTGTACCATCCATATCGAAAAGGATACCTTTTATTTTCATTTGTGTTATTTCATTTTAAGTGAAAGTTTTTGTTAGGTTCAAAACTTATGCCTTGGCACTAATATAAATTTATCTTGAAATAATGTATGTTGCAAGTGAAAATATGATTTGATATAATTCAAGCGGTTATGAAGAAATAAATTTTCGGGAGGCGCATAAATGGGAAGATTTTTGGCTATTTTAATTGGTTTGATAGCTATGGCTGGCGGTATTTATCTTGTTATCGACGTATGGAGAGAGGAATTTATTAAATTAGTTTTTGGGTGTATCCCTCCAATTCTTTTTTTCGGAGGTTTAATCGCCTTTATTGCAGGGATAAGCAGTATTAGAGATGCTGCCAGGACAAAAAAGTTGGAAGAAGAGACCTTCGAAGAAATTGAAGAGAAAGAGGAGACTCAAGAATAACCGGCTGCTGATTTTTTATGCAATTTTAATGATTTTTTTTGTCATACTGATAAGTATGTTGCGATAGCTATCTTTTAAATAAACTTTTTTATACATTCTCCATATTTGATGAATTATTTTGATTAAATTTTCTCATCGTTATCTTTCCTTGATTTAAAATGCCGATTCAAAGAAAATAGTAAACTGAATTTATAATTAAAGAGGTAAAGGTGAATCAAGAAAAATTATTGTTAATACCCGGGCCCACTCCTGTCCATCCAAGGATAATTAACAGTCTTTCCTTACCCACTATATCCCATGTAAGCGAAATTTTTATATCTGAGTTTAAAGAGGCTTTGTCCAATCTAAAGAAAATCGTTTTTTGCCGAAGCGGAGAGCCTTTTATCATTGCTGGCTCTGGGACAGTAGCCATGGAAATGGCTTTACTCAATACTATTGGAAAGGGAGAAAAATTTCTGGTTTTATCCCAAGGATATTTCGGCCAGAGAATGGCTGAAATTGGAAAAGTGTTTGACCTGCACTGTGATATTATTCAATCTGAATGGGGAAAAGCTGTTCTTCCTGAGGAACTAGAGAAAAAATTGTCCGAGGATAAATATGCAGCTGTGTTTTCGACTCATGTAGACACGGCGACAGGCGCATGCGCTCCTGTAAAGGAATATACCGACATTACCCGGCCCTCTGATACTCTTTTCATTTTAGATGGAGTATGTGCCACCGGAGGTATAGAGGAAAACATGGATGACTGGGGGATTGATGTCATTTTAACAGCTGCACAAAAGTGTTTCGGGGTGCCTCCTGGTTTAGCTGTACTTGTTTTTTCCGAAAAGGCTGTACAGAAGCGCAGGCAATTGGGTTCCATTCCAGCCTATCATTCGGATATTTTACGATGGCTTCCCATTATGAAAGACCCATCAAATTATTTTTCGACTCCCTGTGTCAATGAAATACGTGCCTTTTGCGAAGGAACGAGAATAATAATCGAGGAAAAGCTGGATGTGCGATTTCCAAGACATAGAAAAACAGCGAAAGCAATAAGGGCTGCCCTATCAGAGTTAGGATTTTCATTTTTTACAGAGAAAGAGTTTTTAGCAAATACCCTGTCTGTCGTAAAATATCCATCAGGGATCGATGACAAGGTTTTTCGCTCCGAATATTTCAATAATGGAATCGTGGTTGCTGGAGGCCTGGGAAAAACCGCCGGTTCAGTTTTCCGGATGGGGCATATGGGAAATGTATCCGGATCGCAGGTATTGTTTGCGATCGAAGCCTTAGAGAAAACACTTGATTCTATGGGATATGGATTTCAATTGAATTCCGGTGTTCAGGCAGCTAAGGAAATTTTAGATTCACGTCTAGAATAGTCCTGTCTGTATTAAATCAAAAATTTTGGATGGATGATCTAAACAATAATTCTAACGATCATTTTGAAAATAAAGGTGGATAAATGAAAAGCACTGTTTTTTTTATTAGAGCCAGCAGACAAGATTCTGATGATCTTATTGCCAGGAAAGCTTTAAAAGTTTTTGAACGCTTGGATCTATGTAAGAATGTTAACCAGAAAGACTTTATAGGTCTAAAGATACATTTCGGAGAGAAGGGGAATAAAGGTTATATAAAACCTCCTTGGCTTAAAGCCTTGATCGAGCGGTTAAAAGAAAGCAGTCCGAGAGTTTTTATAACAGATACTAATACTCTTTATGTAGGGCAAAGGTCCAATGCCTGCGACCATCTCAAACTCGCACAGGAACATGGGTTTTCACTGGAATCCCTGGGAATTCCGGTCTTGATAGCCGATGGTCTTATTGGAAGAAATGACGATGAGATCGAGGTTGGGCTGCCCCGGATAAAAACCGCCAAGATAGCTGAAACCATCAGAAGCACCGATTGGCTGGTGGTTTTAAGCCATTTTACGGGTCATGCTCTGACTGGTTTTGGCTCCACGATTAAAAACTTAGGAATGGGGTGTGCTTCAAGAGCGGGAAAGCTGGAACAGCATTCAGATGTTCAGCCTTATGTTAATACTAAGCTCTGTACAAATTGCAAGATTTGTTATGATTACTGTCCAACTGGGGCTATTATGGAAAAAGAGGGAAAGGCATACATTATTAAAGATAAATGTATCGGTTGCGGTGAATGTTTAGTTGTCTGCAATCAAGGAGCGGTAAAGATGCGTTGGGATGAGGATGCCGCAAGAGTGCAAGAAAAAATGGCTGAATATGCCTATAGTATTATTAAGGCTGTTAATAAAGGCGTGGTTTGTTTGACTTTTCTTACCCAGATAACCAAAGACTGTGATTGTATGAGTAAAACTGAAAAAGTGATAGTTGAAGATATCGGAATTCTTGCATCAGTTGATCCTGTTGCTCTTGATATTGCCTCAGTTGAATTAGTTCAGAGAGAGAAAAAAGACATTCTCAGGAGTGCTTACAATATCGATTGGTCTATTCAGATACGACATGGTGAGAAAATAGGACTGGGCACACAGAATTATGAACTGGTTGAAATAGAATAGAGATTTTTTCTTAATAATTCATGGTTCTTATTATTTGATTTTTTACCTTTCTATGACTGATTTCAAATCAAATCGGGGCGGTGGGATTTGAACCCACGACCCCAGCGTCCCGAACGCTGTGCGCTACCCAGGCTGCGCTACGCCCCGATATTTTTGGACATTATAGCGGTTCTCTATTGTTTAGTAAAGAGAACATAAAAGTCAGAATATAGAATTTAGAAGATAGAAGACAGAATATAGAAGAAAACCAAAAATACGAAATTAGAAACACGAAATCCAAAACAAATTCAAATGCTCAAAATTCAAAATAGTTAAGATCTAGAAGATAAGAGTCAGTAGTCGTAATGAACCGAGATTCCAGAATTCGGAAAAAAGAATAAACCGAAAAGTCAATAAATAGAATTGATCAACCGATTTATTTTGAATGATTCGAGTGAGTAGTCCTGGTATTACTATATTCAATAGATGACAAAAAGTGACATGGAGCGACAATAAACGACATAAAGCGTCATTTGCCCGTAATTGTATTGACATTGACCAAAATCAGATTTTAAATTCTAAATAAGGTGAAAAAGGTGTGGAGAAAATCATGTGTGCGAGAGGGGGGGTGTTTCTCTTCCATTTCGATTAACGGTCCTCTGCGGGAGCGAAACCTTTTCGTTTTCAATCCTCTCTTTTACTTGTTTGTTTTAATTCTTTTACCCTTACTGTCCTCTGTTTGTATGCAGCAAGAAAAGGGAAGCAGCGTGATTGAACGAAAAGATACCTTCGCTCTCGTAGATGAGGCCGAAGGGGTATCTTTTATAATAAAAGATAGAAAGTATTTGAATATTCACGATTCTCACAGAATCTTATTTCAGATAGAGATCTCTAATAGTTTACCGAAAATAAAAATTAAAGCATTGGCACAGAAAATCGTGATGGAAACTATAAGCAGAGAAAAATGCCATGGGATTTCTCTAGATTTTGGTCGCTATGGATATGCTGATTTTGCTCCCTATGGAAATTTGCATCGACGGGAAACAATCCGGGAAGCAAATTATGATAATTTTAGATTTACTTATGTTTTTTATTGATTTAATTTCCTGACATCTTTTATTCACCCTTACTCAAACCCTTAAAAGGATCTCGGGTTGCCCGGCCGAATATACGAAGAACCTGGATTATTCAAGCGCCGAGGTTGCTGCCACGGCAAGGCCGCAGTCCATAAGATAGTAGCTGTCTACATCGAATGGGCTGCAACGAAGCCGGGGTAGTGAGATCGGCGCTCCCGTAGGGTAAAAATTGCTGATAAAATTAATATTAGACAATGTAGATCGATGTAAATACTATCTAATAGATGGAAATTTAAATTCCTTATAATGAAACATTAATAAATCCCATCAGCAATTTTTATGAATAATTCAGTTCATATATGGAGTTCGATGACATCTTCATCTTGTAATACATACTCTCTGTTAACCTTTTGTCCTTGATATTTTCCCTTTCCCCAGATCCGTGCGTATTTTAAATTTTCTGCAAAATCTTTATGGACAGATCTGGCCATATCTATTAGGGTACTTCCTTGTTTAAACACAAAAGGATATTTATGATCTACTTGTTTCCCGGGAGTTTTACTATAAACCCTGAGAATGCGCAGGTATTGAAATATCTTTTTTTTCAGAAGGTCGATATTTGTATTTTCTGCCACCGAGACTGCTAAAACGTCGAATTCAAAGCCTACAGTTTCTTTAAGAAGATCTAGAGTTGCTGCAGAGGTAAACTTGTCCTTTTTATTGGCAATGATTATGGTTCTTTTCCAAAACTGTTTTTTTTCAAAGGGAATGTCCATATTTTCAGGCACCATTTTTACGTTTCGTTCTGATAATCGTTCCTTGATCACCTCGAGATCAAAAGGAGCATCTTCACTCGAGCCATCCAGAATTAAGATTACTCCATCTGAGGCTTTGATCAACTCAGAATGCCACGCTTCCATATAATCAACAGTTATCGGAGGAGTATCAATGAGTTGGATCTGAATATTTTCATAAATCATCATGGCAGGAGCAGGAGTATGAGTGGTAAAAGGATAATCTCCAATCTCCGGCTCAGCGTTGGTCAATGCTTTGATCAAGGATGATTTTCCGGAATTAGGCGGCCCTATCAAGACCACTTGACCTGCTCCGGTCCTTTCTATATGGAATCCTTGTCCATGTTTAGCGGTCTGCGGTTTTTTCTGGAGCTGAGCCTTTAGCTTGGCTATCTTGGTTTTGTGCTGCGCCTGGATTTTCTCGGTTCCCTTATGTTTGGGTATCATAGTCAGCAATTTTTCATAGATTTCTATCTTTTCTTCAGGTGTTTTTGCAGTTTTAAGGGTTGCTTCTACCTCTTTGTATTGGGGTGGAAGGTTTGCAGGCATGAATTTATTATAACCAAGTGATCGAAAAAATTAAAGTGAGGTGATTTTAGAAGTTCCTCCATTTTTATTGGAGCACAAAGCAGAAGGACGGGAAAGGACATGTATAAATCATGGTTTTGATACAGCTCATTCAATCCGGATTTAATGTGTTTTTGGGGCCACAAATCGGCTCAAAAATTGATTTTAAAACCCATAAAAAAAAGCAGAAAAAAATAGTAATTTTCTTTACTATTTTCCCCATATAAGGTATAATTTTCTTGATGTAAAAATATGATTTACAGGCTATGTGAAATCCCTGCCTCCATAGCTATTCTTTTCTCTAAAATCGTGAGAAAATGAACGACAAAAATTATACTGCTGCAAGCATAAAAGTACTCAAAGGTTTGGATGCTGTCCGGAAGCGTCCGGCGATGTATATCGGAAGCACCGGAACAGAAGGACTGCATCATCTTGTCTATGAGGTCGTCGATAATAGTATTGACGAAGCCTTGGCCGGATTCTGTACCAAGATAGATGTTATTATTCATCTGGATAACAGTGTTACTGTTATTGATGATGGACGAGGAATTCCGGTCGAAATGCATAGAAAAGAGAAAATACCGGCCGCTGAGCTAGTAATGACAACTTTGCATGCCGGTGGAAAATTCGATCAAAAAAGCTATCAGGTCTCGGGAGGGCTCCATGGTGTAGGTGTTTCGGTTGTTAACGCCTTATCAGAGGAATTGGATCTTAAGATCATGCGTCAGGGAGGAGTATATACTCAGAAGTATGAATACGGAAAACCTATCACAAAACTGACTAAGATTGGTAAGACCAATAAGACCGGCACCAAAATCACCTTTTCTCCAGATAAGCAGATATTTAAAGATTTTGAATTTAACTACGAGATACTCAGCCAACGATTGAGGGAACTTTCTTTTTTAAATAAAGGATTGAAGATAACCATCGTCGATGAGCGGACAGATAAACAGCATGAATTCCAGTATAGAGGCGGGATAAAGGAATTTGTTCAATATTTAAATCAAAATAAGACAGTGATCAATCCTAAACCGATATTTTTTGAATGTGAAAAAGATGAGATCATTATCGATATGGCGATCCAGTATAACACAGGTTATTCAGAGACTATTTTCTCTTTTGTTAATAACATCAATACTACTGAAGGGGGAACCCATCTTATTGGATTTAAAGCAGCATTAACCAGAACCATCAATGCTTATGCCAATGCGAACAATCTTATTAAAGACTTGAAACAAAACCTAAGCGGTGATGATACGCGTGAAGGACTTTGTGCTGTTTTGAGTCTTAAGATCAAGGATCCTCAATTCGAAGGCCAGACTAAAACCAAGTTGGGAAACAGTGAAGTTAAAGGAATTGTTGAATCCATCGTTAATGAGCATCTTTCAGCTTACTTTGAAGAAAACCCCACTATCTCAAAAAAGATAGTGACTAAGATTCTCGATGCCGCCCGGGCAAGAGAGGCTGCCAGGAAAGCCCGTGAATTGGCAAGAAGAAAAGGGATTCTGGAATCGACTTCATTACCGGGAAAACTGGCTGATTGCCAAGAAAGGGATCCTGCCCATAGTGAGATATTTCTTGTAGAGGGAGATTCAGCCGGTGGTTCGGCTAAACAAGCAAGGGACAGGCGGTTTCAAGCCATTCTGCCGTTGAAAGGAAAAATTCTGAACGTTGAAAAAGCCAGATTTGACAGAGTTCTGAAAAGCGAGGAGATCGGTATTATGATTTCTGCTCTGGGCACTGGGGTCGAACAAGGGGATTTCAATATCGACAAACTTCGTTATCACAAGATCATCATAATGACGGATGCGGATGTAGATGGATCTCATATCCGGACTCTGCTGATGACCTTTTTTTATCGGCAAATGCCCCAGTTAATTGAAAAAGGTCATTTGTATATTGCCCAGCCTCCTCTTTACAAAATCACTAAGGGTAAGTCCTCGCAGTATCTTCGGGATGAGCAGTCTTTTGAGAGATATATTATAAAGAAAATCTCTGAGGATTTTCAGGTCAAGGTTCATCACCAGAAGGAAATTATTAAAGGAGATAAATTCAGACGTTTTTTTCTCAAGATCATTCAGCAAAAAAACTACCGGATGCTCTTGGAAAGAAAGAATTATCCATTTCATCTTATCACCACACTTCAAGACAACGGAGTTGAAAACATCGAGTTTCTGCAGAAAAAAAATAAGATGGAGAAGGTCGCTGATATTTTATCCAAGAAAGGGTTGATTCCACTTATTAGTATGGATGAAGAAAATGGTTTATACGAGCTGATCGTCCAGTATCAGATCAATGGTATGCGCCTAAGCTGTAAAGTGAATATGGATTTGATCACCTCGGTAGAATACCGGAAGTTACTAAAACTTCGCGAAGAACTGAAGGATTTCAGCCCTCCTTATGAAGTCTATCACAACGGGGAAAGTACTAAAATAGAAAATGAGTCAAAGCTTCGTGATTATCTGTTTCAAAAAGGGAAAAAAGGGATCCAGATCCAGAGATATAAAGGTTTAGGAGAAATGGCACCCCAACAGCTCTGGGAGACTACCATGGATCCAGAAGCAAGATTTCTTCTTAAGGTTTCTATCCAGGATGCAGTAGGAGCTGACAATATTTTTACAATTCTAATGGGGGATGAAGTGGAACCGCGGAGAAGCTTTATAGAAAGAAATGCGCTTGAAGCAGAGAATCTGGATATTTAAGGTAAGACATGTCTAATTCTGAAATAATAAAAAAACCGTTAGAAGAGAATTTAACCGAAGTCAGCCTTGAAGAAGAGATGCGGCGTTCCTATCTGGATTACGCCATGAGCGTTATCATCGGCCGCGCTATCCCTGATATTAAAGACGGTTTAAAGCCTGTTCACCGTCGAACTCTTTTCGCCATGCATGAGGCAAGTAATCAGTGGAATAAACCTTATAAAAAATCTGCCAGGATCGTTGGAGAGGTTATAGGTAAATATCATCCTCATGGTGAAGCCGCTGTCTATGACACTTTGGTTCGTATGGCTCAAAGTTTCAGCCTGAGATATCCCTTGGTAGATGGGCAGGGGAATTTTGGTTCCATAGACGGAGATCCTCCTGCAGCCATGCGGTATACAGAAGTCCGGATGAAGAAGATCACTCAGGAGCTTCTTGCTGATCTGGATAAGGATACAGTTAATTTTGTACCTAACTATGATGGAAGCTTGGAGATGCCTGAGATATTGCCGGCAAAATTTCCCAATCTGTTGATTAATGGCGGTTCAGGAATTGCGGTTGGTATGGCAACTAATATTCCCCCGCATAATTTAGCGGAAGTGATAGATGGTGTTATTTACCTGATCAAAAATCCTCAGGCCGATATAAAAAAAATAATGCAATTCATTCCTGGGCCTGATTTTCCTACAGGCGGGTCTATATTCGGGATTGAAGGAATACGATCTGCCTATGAGACCGGAAAAGGAATAATCACCTTACAGGCTAAAGCTGTAATTGAACGAGGCGCCAAAGGGGAAAGGGACCGGATTGTAATAATAGAACTTCCTTATCAGGTAAATAAGGCTAAGCTGCTTGAAAATATGGCCGCTTTGGTGAATGGCAAAAAAATAGAGGGAATTGCTGAGATCAGAGATGAGTCGGACAGAGAGGGATTGAGAGCGGTGATTGAAGTCAAAAGAGGGGATCACCCCGAAGTAATATTAAATAATCTCTACAAACACACGGCTCTCCAAACATCCTTTGGAATAATCCTACTCACTATAGTTGAGAGTCAGCCCAAACTACTGGGCCTGCTGGATATATTGAAATATTTTATTTCTCACCGGCAGGATGTCATAAGAAGACGTACCAGGTTTGAACTGAAAAAAGCCGAGATGAGGGCGCATATTTTAGAAGGGCTTTCTATTGCCCTGGATCATTTAGATGAGATCATAAGTCTTATCCGCTCTTCCCGGTCAGTTGACCAGGCCCGGAGTGGATTGATCAAAAACTTCCATCTGACGAAGATCCAAGCCCAGGCGATCCTTGATCTTCAACTTCAAAAATTAACCCGGTTGGAAAGAGAAAAAATCCAGAATGAATATAAAGAGCTTTTAGATCTTATCGCCAAGTTAAAGAGAATACTGAGCAGCGATGAATTGATCCTGGAAATCATTGTGGATGAGTTGAAGGAGATAAAAAAACAATATCAGGATGATAGAAGGACTGAAATTCATGCCAGACCGCTTTCGGAGATCAGAGTTGAAGACCTGGTCAAAGAAGAAGATGTGGCTATTACCTATACATCCTCCGGATATATTAAACGCACTTCCTTAACCAATTATCATTATCAATGCCGCGGTGGGAAAGGACGTATCGGAATCAGCATGAAGGCAGAAGATGTTGTGCAGAACCTTTTTATTTGTTCTACTCATAATTATCTGCTTATTTTTACCAACAAAGGTAAATTATACTGGTTAAAAGCACTTCATATTCCTGATGTAGGAGTTGCCAGCAAGGGGAAATCCATAAGAAATTTGGTCGATTTTGAACCGGATGAGAAGGTTAGTTCTATCGTAGCAGTTAAGGAATTTTCTGAGGATCTTTATGTGCTCATGTTGATCTCTGACGGAAAGATGAAGAAAACCAGCCTCAGTCAATTCCGCAATATCCGTAAAGGTGGGATTATTGCAATTACGCTGAATAAAGGAGCAGAATTGCTGACCGCCAAACTAACTGACGGCAAAAAAGACGTGATCATTGGAACCATGCAGGGGAAAGCTATCAAATTCAATGAAGCAGAGATTAGACCCATGGGCCGGTTGGCAGCCGGAGTCAAGGGAATAACTTTAAGTTCTGGTGATAGAATTATCGGAATGGTAGTTGTCGGAGAAAATGAGCAGTATATTTTCACAGCCAGCGATAGAGGATACGGTAAGAAAACGGAAGTGTCTTGTTATCCCAAACGGCATAGAGGGGGCCGGGGAGTTATCAACCTCAAGGTCAACAAAAAAATAGGTAAAGCAGTGGGAATGGTAGGTATCTCTGATCAGGAATTACTCCTGATAACGCAGCTGGGAAAGGTGATCCGTATCAAGACGGAGAATGTTAGATCGATCGGGCGAGCAACCCAGGGAGTTAGAATAATCAATCTCGCAGAAGACGACAGAGTCTGCTCGATCGCCAAAGTCAATGAGTCATAAATTTTTTCCTGCCTGATACTATATTTCTTGACTTTTATTTTCTAAAAAAAATAAAATTGTTCCGACCCTAAAGAAGGAGGGCCTTATGATCGAAACGATAAGTCAATTATTTCTGAATACGGTTAAGTCTTTTCCTAAAGAAGATTTTATGCTTTACAAAAAGGATGGAAAGTATACTCCTATCTCAACCAATGAATATTATGAATGGGTTAAATACTTTTCACTATCTCTGTTAGATTTGGGAATCAAGCGGGGTGATAAACTTATTATTTTGGCAGAGAATGGACCTAAGTGGGTCATGGCAGATCTGGCTAATATTTGTCTCGGGGGTATATCTGTTCCGATCTACACATCTTTAATCCCTGAGCAGATCAAGTATATTATCGATAATTCCGATGCCAAAGTCGTGGTGAGCTCTGATCTTGAATTGTGGAAAAAAGTGGATTCTATCCGCGGGCAATTAAATAAAGTTGAATATTATATAACTTTCATGGACGAAGCTCCTGCTGAAGGTGTTTTTTCATTCAAAGAGATCATTGAAAAGGGGAAAAAGATCGATGAAGAAAATCCCGGGCTTTTTGAAAAAAAATCAGAGGAGATTAAACCTGATGATATAGCTTCCATCATCTACACCTCAGGAACCACAGGGGTTCCTAAAGGAGTTCAGCTCACACATGGTAATTTTCTCAGTAATGTAAAGACCTGTTCCACTCTCCTTGATTTCGATTATAAAGATACAGTCCTTTCTTTCTTGCCTTTGTCGCATGTCTTAGAACGGATGGTGACTTTCACCTATATTTATCGCGGTTGTACTGTTGCTTATGCTGAGAGTGTAGAAACAGTAGCTGAGAATCTGCTCGAAATCAGGCCCAATATTATGGTGAGTGTTCCCAGGGTTTTCGAAAAGATCTATTCAAGAGTCATGGATAACGTACTGGCGAGCTCATCCTTGAAACGTAAGATCTTCTTCTGGGCGGCGGATGTAGGTAGAAAATACAGTCAGTTAAAGCTGAATAAGCAATCAATTCCTGGAAGCCTCCAATTCAAGAGGAATTTGGCGCATAAGCTGGTCTTCTCGAAGATTATTGAGAAGACGGGGGGCCGTGTTAAGTTTTTTGTATCCGGGGGTGCGGCTCTTTCCAAAGACATTGCGGAATTTTTCTATGCCATGGGGCTGGTAATTTTAGAGGGATATGGCTTGACGGAAACATCCCCAGTGATATCTGTTAATACTTTTGATAATTTAAGATTCGGCTCTGTAGGCAAGCCAATCCCTGGTGTGGAAGTAAAGATCTCAGAGGATGGTGAGATCCTGACAAAGGGCCCTCATGTCATGAAGGGATACTACAAGATGCCGGCTGAGACCATGGAAGCGATGGAAGGAGGTTGGTTCCATACCGGTGATATCGGCCATCTGGATGAAGATGGATTTATGGTAATAACGGATAGAAAAAAGGATCTGATCGTTACTTCTGGAGGAAAAAATGTAGCTCCCCAGATGATCGAAAACATCTTAAAGATCCAGCCATTTATTACCAGTGCCGTGGTTATTGGTGATGGCCGAAAATTTGTATCTGCTTTGATCGTCCCGGACTTCGAAAAACTGGAAGCATTCGCCAAAGAAAAGAACTTGATCTACTCCAATAGGAAAGAACTCATTGAGAATGAAGCCATTATTAAAAAAATGGAAGAAGAAGTTGAAAAATGCTCACGCAATCTGGCCCCCTATGAGCAAATAAAGAAAATAATTATTCTGGAAAGGGATTTCGAGTTGGAAGAAGGGGAGGTCACACCCAGCCTAAAAGTGAGAAGAAATATAGTTCAGAAAAAATATGCAGCTCAAATAGATGCTTTGTATGCGGGGCAAACTGATTATCCCGCCCAATAAAGAATTCTTCCGCAGTTCTCACAAAGAATTATCTCTTTTTTCGCTTTAAGTTCATTCAACATTTGCGGTCTGATCCTTATTTGGCATATCGAGCAGAAATCATCGGTCACGGGAGAAAGGGCTATGCCATTTTTCTTAGCATAAATCTGCTTGTAAATTTCGACGAGATGATCAGGTATGGTAGATATCAATTCTTTCTTCTCTTTCTGTAAGTTCTCTCTTTTATTCTCCTTTTCAGCTTTTTCAGAAAATAAAATATCCTTTTCTCTTGATAGTTTTTCGGTTGCCTTTCGAACCTCTTCATCAGCAGCTTTGATCTCTTCAGTAATATCATCAGCAGCCAGCATTTCGCTGATCTGTTCTTCTTCCATTTTGTCAATCTGCTCTTGTGCCTGATCGATCTCTTTCAGAAAGGCACTGTATTCTTTATTCGACTTGACCCCTCCCAATTGACGCCTGTATTTATCTATCTGTAATCGTATATCTTGAGCTAATGCTTCTAATTCTCTTCTACGCTTTTGATTTTGTTCGAGTTTTTCTCTCGCCAGTTTGGCTGTAGCCTGGGTAGAATTGATTTTTTGATCAATTTCTTCGGTTTTAGAAGGGATGCTGTCGAGGAAAAGAGTAATGTTTGTAATTTCAGTATCTAATTCTTGTAAATGGATTAATTTATTGAATTCAATTTCCACATTTTTTCCTCTAGTGAAAATGGGCCTACCAGGATTCGAACCTGGGACCAACCGGTTATGAGCCGGTGGCTCTACCGCTGAGCTATAGGCCCTGATTAATCCTTATAGCAAATATGACCTGACAAGTCAATTTATAGATTGTTTGTGAATGATTTAAGTTTCCGGGAGCGGCTGGGATGTTTTAATTTTCTCAAAGCTTTAGCTTCAATTTGCCGGATCCTTTCTCTGGTAACCTTAAACTGCTGTCCGACTTCTTCAAGGGTATGTTCATTCCCGTCTCCGAGACCGAATCTCATTTTCAATACTTTTGCTTCTCTTTCAGTTAAAGTCTTTAATGCATTTTCTATTTGTTCTTTAAGATTTATATGAATCACAGCATCAGGAGGAGAAGGTATGATTTTATCCTCAATAAAATCGCCTAAATGACTATCTTCCTCTTCTCCAATTGGAGTTTCCAGAGAAATAGGCTCTTGTGCGATCTTTATGATCTTTCTCACTTTATTAATGGGCATATCCATTTTTTTTGAGATCTCTTCACATGTAGGTTCTCTGCCAATTTCCTGGACCAGGCTTCTAGAGACCCTGATGAGTTTATTAATGGTTTCGATCATATGAACAGGGATTCGTATGGTTCTTGCCTGGTCGGCGATCGCGCGTGTTATAGCTTGTCTGATCCACCAGGTAGCATAGGTAGAAAATTTATACCCTCTGCGGTATTCAAATTTGTCTACAGCCTTCATCAGGCCCATGTTTCCTTCCTGGATGAGATCGAGAAATTGGAGACCCCGGTTGCTGTATTTTTTTGCGATCGATACGACTAATCTAAGGTTGGCGGCCACCAGTTCTTTTTTGGCCTGATCTGAG
>CAZLBV010000331.1:0-6398 GCA_964557845.1 uncultured Eubacteriales bacterium
ATCAAGGTGGGCAAAGGTGGTAACCGCCGCGGGGTCTGTAAGGTCATCTGCGGGCACATAAACTGCCTGCACAGAAGTAATGGAGCCCTTCTTGGTAGAGGTTATCCTCTCTTCCAATTCCCCCAGTTCGCTTGCTAAATTTGGTTGATAACCAACTGCAGATGGCATCCTTCCCAGTAGCGCCGACACCTCAGATCCGGCCTGAACAAAACGGAAAATATTGTCGATAAAGAGCAAAATATCCTGATTCATTTCATCCCGGAAATATTCAGCTACAGAGAGGGCGGTCAATCCAACCCTCAGTCTTGCCCCCGGAGGCTCTGTCATCTGACCATATATAAGAGCTGTTTTATCTAAAACGCCGGATTCTTTCATCTCCAGCCAGAGATCATTTCCCTCCCTGGTCCTTTCTCCGATTCCGGCAAAGACTGAATACCCACCGTGTTTTCGGGCCACATTGTGGATCAACTCCATTATAATGACCGTCTTGCCCACTCCTGCGCCGCCGAACAGCCCTATTTTCCCCCCTTTGAGAAAAGGCTGGATAAGATCGATTACTTTGATCCCGGTCTCGAACATCTCCAACTTGGTACTTTGATCCTCAAGCCTGGGGGGCTGGCGATGGATCGGATACCTTTCCTCGGTTTCGATTGGCCCCTGGTAATCGACCGGCTCTCCGATAACATTCATCACCCGGCCTAACGTGGCCTTTCCCACCGGAACCTGGATCGGGCTGTCCGTGTCAATGGCTTTCATCCCGCGCGCCAGACCATCCGTGGGGTGCATAGATACACATCTTATTTTATCCTCTCCTAAATGCTGTTCTGCCTCCACGATGATATCCACCGGGAAAGGCGTATCAAAACCCTCACTGGTTATACGGATAGCATTATAGATTTCGGGAAGTTCCATCCCCTTGAATTCCACATCCACGACCGGCCCAATGACCTGAACAACCCGGCCAACTTTTCTTTTGCCAGAGTCAGCCTTGCTACCGGCATTTATCTTTTTTACTGAACTTGATTTTGCTTTGGATTTATCTTTTTTCTTCTCAGTCGTTTTAACCTTCGTCTTTTTCATTTAAAACTCCCTCTCCGTCCTTCTATTTTTTTGCCAATGCTTCCACCGCAGACATAATTTCCAACAGCTCTTTGGTGATGGTCGCCTGTCTTATTTTGTTTAAAACCAGTGTTAGGCTTTCTATCAAATCCTCAGCATTTTGGGTAGCATTATCCATGGCCATCATACGGGCCGCATATTCTGCTGCCGAAGATTCATAAAAAAAATGCCTGATCTGTTTTTCAACGTATTCAGGAAGCAAAGATCTCACCTGCCGGCTCGTCTCCGGCTCCCAATCAGGGAAAACAGAAAATTCTATACCCTGCCTAGATTTCTCTTCTTTTTTGTCAACTGCAGCTTCAATTTCAATGGGAAGAAGCTTCATTAGGGTGATCTTGGGAGCAAGAATAGATTTGAATTCATTATACATCACATAGACCGCATCCGTCTGACTAAAAACATACCGTCTTATAATATGCTTTGCTAAATCCTCAAAGTCTTCATCAGAAAATTCTGAAAGATAATCTGAGTAAGATCTATCAATGGGATAAGTAAACTTTTTGAAAAACAAACCAGCTTTTTTCCCGATCAGGATCAGCCGGATCTCGGCTTCTTCGCTTTTTTCTTTAAAAAATTCCTTGGCCGCCTCCAGCAGGTTTGCGTTAAAGGCCCCGCATAATCCCTTGTCCGAAGAAATAACCAAACCTAAGATCCTCTTCTCCTTCCTTATCTCAAGTAAAGGATGACTCTCCCTCGGCGCCCACCGGGCTATTTCCGCCAGCAGCTCAGGATGATTGTGCCAGTAAGGCCTGGCTTCCAGTACGATCCTCTGGGCTTTTTTAAATTTAGCGGTCGCAACTGTTTTCATGGCTTGGGTTATCTGTTGGGTGTTGCGCACGCTTTTGATGCGCCTCCGGAGATCTATCAGAGCCGGCATCAGTCTTCCTTTTCTTCAGTGTAGATCTGGTTGAATTCTTTCAGGACTTTACTGATTTCTTCATCCATCTGGCCATCGATCTTTTTTTTCTCCGCGATCGTCTTAAGTAAATCAGTATGTTCCAAATCAAAGTATTCATACAGGCGTTTTTCGTAATCCTTTACCTTGGAAACGGGTATCTTGTCCAGAAAACCCCTATTGCCGGCATAGATTATCAGAATTTGCTTTTCCACAGGGAGAGGATTGTATTGACCTTGCTTTAAGATCTCGGTCAATCTTTCACCCCTATCCAACTGTGCCTGGCTGGCTTTATCCAGCTCCGTACCGAACTGAGCAAAGGTCACCAGCTCCCGATATTGAGCAAGATCAAGCCTAAGCTTTCCTGCCACCTGTTTCATGGCTTTGATCTGGGCACTGCCTCCTACCCTGGACACAGAGATTCCTACATTAATAGCTGGCCGGACACCGGCATTAAACAACTCCGGTTCCAGATAGATCTGCCCGTCCGTTATCGAGATCACATTAGTCGGGATGTATCCGGACACATCGCCAGCCTGGGTCTCGATAATGGGAAGAGCCGTAAGGGATCCTCCTCCCTTTTCATCATTTAGTTTGGCCGCCCTCTCCAGCAGACGTGAATGAAGATAAAATACATCTCCGGGGTAAGCTTCTCTTCCGGGAGGCCGCCTTAAGAGCAGGGAAATCTCCCGGTAAGCAGCCGCATGTTTGGACAAATCATCGTAGATCACCAGGGCATGCTGTCCATTATCACGAAAATATTCACCAATGGCACAACCGCTGTAGGGAGCCAGATACTGCAGGGATGAGGAGTCACTAGCAGACGCAGCCACAATTATGGAATAATCCATGGCTCCGTTATCTTCCAGCGCTTTTATCAAATAAGCAATGGTTGAATTTTTTTGTCCGATAGCAACATAGATACAGACCACATCTTTACCTTTTTGATTGATAATGGTATCAATCGCAATTGCGGTCTTACCGGTCTGACGGTCACCAATGATCAGCTCTCTCTGTCCCCGGCCTATTGGGATCATGGAATCAATGGCTTTTATTCCGGTTTGAAGAGGATGTTTGACCGGCATTCTGTCTAATACACCTGGCGCCAACCTCTCGACCACCATTTGCGCTTCGCTTTTGATCGGACCTTTATCATCCAGGGGCTGGCCCAAAGGATCCACAACCCTGCCTTTCATAGCTGGTCCGGAAGGAACCTGCATGATCTTATGGGTGCGCTTGACCTGATCCCCCTCCTTTATCATATGACTCTCCCCCAGCAAAACCGCTCCTACATTATCCTCTTCTAGATTCAAAGCCAGTCCATATACATTCCTGGGAAACTCAAGAAGCTCATTGTACATGACATAATCAAGGCCATATATACTGGCGATCCCATCTCCGACAGAAGTTACGGTTCCGACCTCTCTTATATCGACATCGGATTTGTACCCTTCGATCTGTTTCTGAATGATCTTACTTATTTCATCGGCCTTTATTTCCATTTTTATACCTAACCTTGCTTGATTTTTTCCATAAGATTATTGAGATCCCCTTTAAGGGAAACATCATAAACAACATTGTCTTTTATGATGGAAAGGCCCCCGATCAACGAAGGGTCCTCCCTGAACTTAAGTGCTACAGGCGCCTTTTCCAGCTTTTCAAGTTTTTTTGAGAGCTTTTTTATCTGACTTTCAGTCAAAGGGATCACAGAGAATACTTCAAAAGTGGATATCCCCCTTTTTTCATTCCACATATCCGGCAGAAGCTCCAGAATAGCAGGGAGCAGTTCCATGCGTCCATGCTCCAATAAAAGCAGTATAAACCTCTCCACCTTTGGATCAAGGGACACGCTGCTGAGAATTTCTCCAGCCAATTTTTTTTTCTTGGTCGTTGAAAGGAACGGCTGCTTGAACAGATCATCCAGTTCCTCGTGGTCGCTAAAAATCTGGTTGATCTGGTTTAATTGATTGCTGAGGGCAGTATATTCCTTTTCATCCGCAATAGAATTCATTAATCCCTGCGCGTATCTTTTACTTAGCTTGCGATTCCTCATTTAACTTATCCAGTCTTTCGATCGATCTGTCGATCAAGCCGGCATGG
This sequence comes from uncultured Eubacteriales bacterium, assembly GCA_964557845.1. GTDB lineage: Bacteria > Acidobacteriota > Aminicenantia > Aminicenantales > Aminicenantaceae > CAZLBV01. Next base: position 4,115 of record CAZLBV010000331.1, read on the forward strand.
ATTTTGGGAGTAAGCCTTTCCTTGATCCTATCAGCCGCCTGGTTCACTGCCAGCCGGACGGTATACTCTTTGAGTTCTTGGATAGCCGTATCCGTCAAGAATGATATTTCCTCGGATGTCAGATTCTTTAATCTAGCAACTTCCTGCCGGGCAGCACTAATTATCCGTTCTTTCTCTTCCAAACCTTCTTTTTCAGCACTTGATCTGATCTTTATGACCTCGTCCTGAAGTTTTTCCATACGCTTACTCGCCCCAGCTAATTCCGCTTCAGCATCCTTTTTCATGGTTCTGGCTTTCTTTATAGATCCCCTTATCGCCTCTCCTCTTTCGCCTAAAAATTTGCGCAAAGGTTTATACAGAACGAAAGTCAATCCTCCAAAAAGAACAACAAAATTAATGACTTTCCCGATAAAATCGGAGGAATGGGACGAATGTTCGACTTCGTCCGTCGTCATTGCCAGGAAAAAAGGAACCAATAAGAGCAGAAAAAGAACAACCGGTTTTTTTGTTTTCATTCTTCCAGCAGCCTTTTTTCGATCTCTTCAGACAGATCCTTGCTCTTCCTCTCCAGATCTTTTTTTAATTCAGATAACTTCATTTCCATTTCTTTTTTTGCCTGGCTCACTTGAGAACGACATTCTGCCGATATCTCTTCCAGCATCCTTTCTTTCTCTTTAAGTGCATCCCGGCTCAATTGCTCTCTGGTTTTACGGGAGGACGTACGGGCATTTTTTATGTCTTCCTCGATCTTATTTAAAATATGAGCATATTCCTGTTTGGCTTGTTCGCAAGCTATTTCATCCAGAGTTATATCTTCTTCTCTTTTGTTCATAACCTTGCGTAAAGGATTAAAAAATATCTTGGTAAGTACAGCGAGAAGTATCCAAATGATAAAAAAAACAACCAGGAAACTTATGTCTATTGAAAGCATAAACCTTTACATCTCTGAATTATTCATACAAAATATCGATGGTAACATTAACCAAATAGTTATCAAAAATTTGTAATATATATATTTTATTGGCGAAAAATGTAAGGTTAAATGTAACATTTTCCTTGAAAAAATACAATCCCTCAATGATTAATCAGGAACGCAAATGTTAAGGGGTAGTACATTTGAACACTACTCTTGAATCAAAAAAAATCCTACCCTTATGCCGCCCTAAGAAAATCTAACGTGTTGGTGAGCTTAAGACCAAAAAAGCAGCCTATATTGTTTTTCCCCAATATTTCTTAACCTCGCCCACCAAAAACAGTGATCCCGCAACTATGACTGTACCATTGGGAGCTGCTTTCTCAACAGCTATATGCATGGCTTTATTCAGATCAGGCTCAACTTCGATCTTATCTATGTGTTTTTGAACTTTATTCCTGACCTCATCTGGATAAGCTGCCCGATAATAAGGAAACCGTGTGAGGATAACCTCTTCACAGAGAGGAAATAAAATATCAGCTAATGCCTTTATTTTTTTATCCCGCATGACCGCAAAAACCAAAATAACAGGAGAAGCGGCATACTTCCGCAGGTAATTTTCCAGGGCTTTTGCCCCTTCCTGGTTATGGGCTCCATCGAGTATCACATCCGGCTTATGTCTGATCTTTTCTAGCCTTCCCGGCCAGGTTACGGTTTCGATCCCTTTTTTGATCTTCTCCTTATCCAGTTTTTTCCATACCTTGTTGATCTGCTCTGCAGCCGCAATGGCCACGGCAGCGTTTTTTCCCTGATGTTTTCCCAGAAGAGCCGGTTTAAACGAATAATTTTCTTCTAATGTTCTAAATTCAAAATAATATCCCCTACTTATTTCATGAACCTTATAATTTTCCGGTCGGGAGAACACTCCGAAAAAAGGAGCCTTTAGCTCCTCTGCCCGGTTCTTGATTACTTCATAAGCTGTCCTGGCTTCTACCCCGCAGACAACCGGAACACCTGCTTTGATAATGCCGGCTTTCTCAAAGGCTATCTGCCGCAAGGTCCTTCCTAAAAACTTCTGGTGCTCAGAGGAAACAGTAGTAATTACCGATACTATCGGAATGACCACATTGGTAGCATCAAAACGCCCTCCCATACCCACTTCAAGGACAGCGATATCAACCTTCTTCCAGGAAAAATATAAAAATGCCATACAGGTAAGGATCTCAAAATGAGTGGGCGGAAAGAGCAATTTTTTTTCTGAGATCAATCCCTCTATTTTTCTTTTTATCAAAGATAAGGCTGCGGCAAAATCTTTTTTGGTAATAGTCCTCTTGCCTATGCGAATCCTCTCCTGATAAGAAACCAAGTGGG
>CAZLBV010000332.1:0-8112 GCA_964557845.1 uncultured Eubacteriales bacterium
TGTCTAAAGGAAGGTAAATATCTACTATTTTTTCCATTTAAATATTCTCCTTTTAATAATAGTACTAACCTGAACCGATCTAAAATTATGAATAATCTAAATTATGAGTGTAGCATAATTTATTTTGAAAAAAAATGTGGAAAGAGGTTGAATTTTTTACCGTTTATGTTATAATAAGATCAAACTTTGCTGGGGCTGGCTGGGCAAAGTTTTTTGTTACCCTCCTTCATTATCCCCTTTTTGCTTATTTTCCCCATACCCAACAGCCAGCACCCTTTTTATTTTTTAAATGCAAAAATACTAAATAAACTTTTTGATTTTTAGTGAATTTAGATCTCGATCTGATACACCGCTGATTTGATTCAGTTATTTGGGATTATTTCAGGTAGTTGTTTAGGTTTTCATCGGTTGGCAAAATATCCATCGCGATGAAAGACTTTATAGTCTTTATCTTTAAGCATCACCTTGATCTCTTTGAATTGGTCATCAGCCTGATAATTAGTTGGTGTGTAAGTTAGGAGATAGTAAGATTCTGATGTATTTACAGCGTTTTTAAAACCTGCAGCAGGATTTTGGGAATTATCGACGATCCCACCGGTTGAGGTTGCTACTTCAGTAAAAATATTGAAGATGTCTTCTGATTGTTCATTCATCCTGATTCCACTTATATTCTCTGGATCCTTATTCATGAATATGAAGTTGAAAAGGATAGATGAATCTGCAAAAGCCATTTTTAACCTATCTAGACGGATAGAAGATTGACGGTGATACATTTGGAAAAGATCTTGAACAAGGTCCATAATCTCAGGTTTATCTTGATAGAGACTCGTAATCTGATTGGTTATCCGAGGCTCGAGCTCAGGCCGGAACTCTCTTTGATAAAAAAAGAAAACGATTTTCTGTCCTGAAATTCTTTTCAGCTGCTGGGCGAGCATAAGGATTTTCTTTTCATCCACAATGCGAATCTCATCCATTTTTTGTAGAGTTTGTGTGTAGCGGTTAAGGAGAATCTCTATACCAAACTGTCCTGAAGTTGAATCATGTTCAATCCCTGACATAGGATTGCTGTTGGAGATCGAGGTTACCAGTCGTTTTAGCTCACGCAATAGGCTGTTATAGTCACTTCCGCCCATCAGGGTATCCTTGCGGATAAGTCCCTTCAGTTCTTCTGCTAAAACCTCTTTTGATTTGGTTTGAAGGGCTTGATTTGATAAGGTATATCTTTTTAGGGGTGTCATGATCGTTAGCGAATCTTTTTCCTGCAGGACTTCATTAAAGAGGTAATCAATGACATCATTCAAACGGGGAATAAAATCCTGCATCTGGAAAAGCATGAAAAATTGTCTTTCTGTACTGGGAGATGTCCATGAAGGAGATTCATTCCTTTGTAAGGTTGCGTCTTTTATCAGATAGAGGGATTTAATTTTTTGCAGCTGGTCATTTTCATATAGTTCAAAATCATCAATGGTCAGGTTATCGACAAAGATGTTGCCATTTGTAACCCTTACAGGAACTTCGATCTCTATAACAGATACTTCATGCTGTTCTTGTGCAGATATAAATATGGGAATGAATAAAAATAAAAGGAAAGCATTAATTTTTTTCATGACTTTCTCCTTATAATCTATCTTATTCTCTTATCTATGATTCTCCCAAGTTAATGGATTTTATATATCAATAATCATAATAACCGAGACGGTGAAGCACTTGATAGGGTTTTTCTTTAATACGGACTTCTATTCGTTTAAAGGATCCGTCTCCTTTAGGATTTTTAGGTGAATAATAGAGAAGATAATAGTTCTCAGATGAATCAAGCGCATGTTTAAAAAGATAATCAGGATTAGACGAGCTTTCTGAAAATCCGCCGGTGGCATGTGCAATTTCACGTAAGATGCTATATGTATCTGCAGAATGCTCTTCCAGTTTCAATCCCGGAACATTTGGCTGCGATCTTGTAATATGCATGAAATGAATGGCAGTGGACGTATCGGCAAAAGCTCGGGAGATGCGTTTGTAGTCTAACATGTTTTCTTGTTTGTTGTAATCGAGAATATTCATCATTGCTTGTTGAATATAGGATTCTTCCTCAAATAAAGATACATATTCCTCTAACAAGAAGTGATCTAATTGGGGAATAAACTTTCGTTCATAGAATATAAATACATAATTTTGTATAGTTTGGGTTTTAAAATATTCGGCCAAATCGAGAAGTCTTAATTCATCTGCCTTCCTCAGAGTCTGAAGTCTGGACATTAAACCAGCATAATGATTGAGCCAAATTGCAGGTTCATAAGGGGGTTCCTCTTGAGAGGAAGTAGCCCCTATCCCTTTCTTTCTTTGAATATCTGCTGTAATCTTAGTCGCCAGTTCATGCAATTCATTCAGTGTAGTTCGGTACTCGTTGTCCCCAGAGATAGCATCTTTCCTTAATAATTCTTTCAATTCTTTAAGAATGTCGTCTCTGGTTAAGTTTTTGAGGGCGGCTTCTTTAAGCTTATAAGTTTTTAAAGGTGAAATGATAACTAGTTGGTCACCTTCAGTGAATACATTTTGCATAAAATAGTTCAATGCATCTTGTAGTTTAGGGGAATATTCACTAACTTCAAAAAATAGGTTGAAACAACGTGATGTTTCTGGGCGAAATCTTTTTTTCTCATCGCTTCTCTCTATTGATTTTTTTTTGATCAAATAGACTGCTTCAACTTTCTGGCGGATACCATCTTCAAAGACCTCAAAATCATCTATGGTTAGATTGTCAATAAATCTTTCCCCTTGAAATACTCGTACCGGAACCTCGATATTGATGACAAAAGTTTGTTCGATAAAACTCTGTTGTGCGATGATTGGTGTAGTCAAAAGAAAAATAAAAAATCCTACCAAAAATCCCTTTATTGTGTTTACTGTTTGCATCGTAATCCTTATTATATACGGATTTTAACCTGAACGTTTTACTTTTCTTCACTCTATAAAGTGTATTTTTATTTTAAATGAGCTCTTTATAAACGTCCAAAATATTTTAACCGATATAGGAAAGAAAATCTACTTGCAGAGCTTAGGAAAAAGAGATGAAATGATTTTAAAATAGATAAGAAAAACGGGTGTATATATTAGTCCCAGGGTCCCCAGTAATACCGAAGCGGGGATCGCCTCTGATTATCCCTATCTCCAGGTTGCCCGATTGGCCAAGAAAACGGTAATCAAAAACAATTTGAATGTTCTGTTTGGAGATTTTGTTGTTGGATTGAAAAAATACTTTAAAAAGTAAATTTTCCGATATTGTATATGTCGTCCGGATCACTTGAATCTGACTATTTTTTTTAACAACAAGACCTTCTTCATATGAACCTAATCTAGGATAGCTAATGCTCTGAAAGGCATATTCCAATGTAAAATTCCTGCCAATTAAAAATCTTTTATTGATTTCTCCTAACCTAAATGATTCTCCAAAGTTGCGGCCAATAGTAATGATAATGTTAAAGAGCTGCCATTCTCTGGTATCTAGACCAATAAAAAAGGTAGTGCGATGATTATTATATTCCTTTTCAAATAGTTTAAATTCTCTCACGTGTATCAGGCTCAGCATAAACCGGTTTAATTTTTCGATAGCTAAACCTTGATCTATCTGCCAACTGCGTAAAGTGCCGTCTGTTCCCCAAAAGATATCATAATCAGAAATATACTGGATATTTTGGATTCCCCATTTGTTTAATACGAAATATTTATACAACGAAAAGCCCAATTCGCGCCTGTTATCATCAGGAATAAATCCGATTTCATTAACATTCTCACCAAAATATTTGTCTATATGGATATAACGGAGATCTAAATAAATAGTATCGTTTGAGTAGCTTGGATTAAGGTAAAAGGCAAGATTATCTGTGCCGAAATTTCCGTAACTTAAAGCGAACTGTCCCCGAAAATGTATGTTTTTTATAAGATTTGCAGATGAATCAATGCTGATGGCACCGATGTTTTCTCCATTAACTAGTTTATTTGAAGCCAGAAATCCCAGAGCAAAAGAATCCGACATGTGTCTTCTTAATCTTAAGACACTGTAATTGGCAGAATCCAAATTTATATCTTCATTCTTGTAAGATTGGGTACTAAGACCAAAAAAATCATAACTGCCTTCTGTGCCCTCCAGTTTCACACCTCCATAAATATCATTGATCCGTTTTGAGTAAAAGAGATCGATTGGGAGACGTTCCTGCATCAATTCCGATTGGAAGAAGGAACGTTTCTCGGGATGCCATAGTTCATACCGTGTGATATTGACTTTTTCCTGATCAGGTTCCACTACACTGAGTTCAGGATTTATGCTTACATATGCAGCAGAATTACGGGACAGATTGAGCTTGATGTCAGCTCCTCCGTTAAAAGTATTAAGATCGGCTTTTCCGGAAGATGAAAATGCATAGGGTTCAATTATTAGCGTTTTTTCTGTCACCGCAAATTCAAGTGTTTTTAATTGACCCATTTCATTTATATCAAAAGCAGGATCGATCGGGCTTGTCCAAAAACTGCTGTCTAATCTGGGAACAACCCTGGATAGCGCCAAGCCGATACTCGTCCCTGTTTGGGGGGAAATCATCAAACCTTTTAATTCAACAGCAATCTCTGCCTGCCATCCGAAAGGAGTTTTAATGGCTTTGGTTTTCCATTCAGCATTCCAAAGAGGGTCGAATGTTTCTCCGTTTTTGCTGATGCTTCCTTCTGACATTGTCCCAAGTGGATTGGTGGCATAGAAGAAAAAATTTGAGATGTTAGCAGCTGTATCTATAAGAAGATAGACAGAATCATCCACCCTGATATCAGCGTCCTTTTGAGTTACTTGGGCCATTATCTCTCCGGGTTGAGAATCTTGACAAATAAAAGCGACGTATAGAAAGGTGTCATCATAAAGGACTTTGGCAGTGGTCTGAACCAAAGAGGGCTGGGATCTGTCTGGATGTTCAACGATGAAAGGGGTTGCATCGGCAGCTTTATTCCAGGCATCTTCATCCAAATTTCCATCGATAATTATATTTTCTTCGGTTTTAAACGCCTGAAAATTTTTTGTTTTTATTTGACTAAAAATAGTGTTTAAGCTAAGTATAAAAAATAAAAAAAAGAGAGGCGTTTTTTTCATGTCAGGCATACGACAATTTCCATGTTTTTATTCTCTCAAATTAATAACATATTTTTATCTTCTTATTCGTTCAAATCCTGAGATCCCCAAAAAATCAAACATTTCTTCTTTTTCGATCTGATCAAAGAGAAGATTCAATCCAAGAGTATCACTGGAGATATGGCCTGCGATAACGACGTTTAGATTGGCTTTTTTTGCATTTTCCAGATATTCTTCACTCATATGCATCCCGACTATAGTGCTTATGCCGCTGTTGCACATTTTTTCAAAGATCTCTTTTGATCCGGAGGTTCCTCCTGTCATCTCTACAAAGATCTTTCCGCATTTATTGTTTTCACTGCCATTGAATATTTTAGGAGGAGCCTGAAGTTTAGCTGATTTTTTATATTCGGGAATGGAAAGCAGTATATTTATCAGATCTTTTATCCTATCGGGTTTTTCTTTGGAAAACAATTGGGATAGATATTTTGTCACACAATTATCTCCAGGCGTATGAATGCACATCATGGGCTGATTTAAAACTTTGGCGGCGTCGGCTGTCCGGTTGTGATTAACCGGCAGTAGTCTTCTTTCGATCTCACTAATCCTTTTTTCCATCAAGTGTTCAGCGACACTGATGTTTATTCCGTAAAGGGCTAAAAGATCTGCCTGAAGTCGCATAACATCATGGAGCTGAGCCAGTGCATATCCTTCGGGATGATGAGAGATAACCAGGTCGATTTTTTGTTTTTTGTTTTGATTAAGAAAGGCTGTCAGCAAGACCTCACCAATTTCCATATCAATTCCCACGATTATCCTTTTAACATCAATACTCCCATCTCCGTAGAGTATCCTGGTATCAGAAAAAGGATTGAAAAGCCTGTCTTTATCATAAAATTCTTTATCAGAATCTCCAAGTTTCGCATATTTTTCTTTTTCTTCTTTGAGAGTTTTATTTATGGCGGCCTTGCCACGTAAATCATTATTTATGCCTATTTCTACGGCTTTTTTATAAAAATGTTCTAATTTCATAATAAGCTCCTTTAAATCAAAAATGTTAAAAAATAATAAGAAAAACAGTATAAATAGTTTATTCCAGGTCTGCAAGGAAAGATTTTTCTGGATTTGCCATTGAGAAAAACCTGTGATATATACTGTCAGGTGATTTAATAATCCTGAAACATTCATAAAAAAATCCGATCAGGAGAGAGAGTATTGATATGTATGAAAAATTAAGATTTCTAAAAACTTTATTTCGGCCGGTTTTTCTCTTTTTGTTTTTATTGGCGTTGGGCTTATTCTTACAATCCGGATCACTCCAGAATGATTTTCTGACGAAAAATGATCTGGAAGATCGATCAGACAACTGTACAAGTATACTCGTAGGCAGATTAGCTTCTATAGACGGATCCACCATGACCTCGCATTCATGCGATAGTAATACGGATCGTACCTGGATAAACGTTGTTCCCAGAAAAAGTCACCAACCCGATGAGATGAGTACCATTTATTATCAATCAAAAAGGACCAAAGGGCCGGATCATCCCGACCGGCTTCCTAAAGGCAGGATTCCTCAAGTCGATGAAACCTATGCTTATATCAACACCGCTTATCCTGTGATGAATGAATATCAATTAGCTATTGGGGAAACTACTTTTGGCGGAAGACGGGAATTGGTCAGCCAGGAGGGAGTTCTAGATGCTCCCGAACTTTTTCGTCTTTTGTTAGAAAGATGTAAGACTGCCAGGGAAGCGATCAGAACAGCGGATGAATTAACTAAGACCCATGGTTATATTGATGTAGGAGAGTGTTTAACCTTCGCCGATACCAAGGAAGTCTGGCATTTTGAAATACTTGGTCCCGGAGAAGGAAAAAAGGGAGCTGTTTGGGCTGCCCAGAGAGTTCCGGATGATGAGATCGGTGTTTCTGCCAATGCCAGCCGGATAAGACAGATCGATTTAGAAAATCAGGATTTTTTTATGGCCTCAGCCAATGTTTATTCACTTGCCGAAGAGATGGGATGGTGGGATCCCAGAAGTGGGAAGGAATTTGAATTTTGTTATGTTTACGCACCCAGGACCAGAACGAGTATGGGATCGAGGCGGAGAGAATGGCGTGTTTTGAGCCTACTCGCACCTTCACTCGAACTTAATCCCCATTCGGAAAATTATCCTTTTTCCGTAAAACCGGATAAAAAAGTTTCTGTCAAGGATGTGCTGGCGATCTTTAGAGATGCTTATCAGGGAACGGAATTTGATATGATGAGGGAAATGATGACATCCAATCGAAAAGGAGAGGCCATAATCAGCCCGGTGGCTTCACCTTATATGAACAGCGAACTGAGAGATCTGCTTAATATCGAGCGGGAGAGGTCGGTCTGTGTTTCTTACTGTACCTACCTGCAGGTCACACAATCCAGGGATTGGCTTCCCAATGAGATTGGAGGAGTGGTTTGGTTGGGATATGATAATCCGGCGACAACGCCGCATACTCCCTTTTACTGTGGGATAAGTCAAATGCCGGATTCTTATATGGTGGATGGAAGATGGGGCTTTAGAAGGGATTGCGCTTGGTGGGCTTTCCGCAGAGTAAGCAAATTAGCCCTTTTCCGTTGGCAGGATATGACTCAGGATATCGCCCGGGTATGGCAGAAGATAGAAGATGCCGCGTTTTTGGATCAAGCGAAGATCGAGCAGGAAGCGTTGACTTTATACAACGAAGATCCGGAAACTGCCCGCCAGTTTTTAACGGACTATTGTGTACAATTAGCCGAGGATGCGGTTAAATCTTACTGGGATCTTGGGGATGATCTGTGGGCTAAATACGCCCGCTATTTCTAGATCAGGCTATTGACTATACAGAAGATAGAAGATTTGAAGTATAAGGGATAAAACTGAGGGGTCAGGAGTCAGAAAAAACCAAAAATCAAAAAGAGATTTTTATATGCCCATCTACCCATTTACTCTTCCACCCATTCACTAATTATTCTAACCTGAACTATTCAT
>CAZLBV010000333.1:0-3274 GCA_964557845.1 uncultured Eubacteriales bacterium
CCACTCCGGCAGCCGATAAAACGATAATAGAAAAATCCTATAAAGGCTCCAATGACCACGCCGATTATAATCTTTAACATTTTTTTCCTTTTTTTAAACGTTAATTCTACATTATAATATTAGAATAATTATAGTAAAAACGCTCTTTGCTGTCAATTTTTTTTGGATCTTTAACCCGGGACATTCATTTTATATAACTAAAGCGGCAGCCAGGTACCGATGCCCTTTTTTACAGCCATTTCATATACTATTGGAGCCACGGCCACATCATCTAAAGCCAACCCAAGGTTGCAAGCCAGAATCCTCTCCCGGGAATTCTCTCTTCCCTGCTTTTTTCCAGTCACAAGCTCACCTAGATCTGCATGCACCGAAGGTATTTCCTGGAAATAGCCCATTTTTTGGTGCGACTTTAATTGAGAGAAATCATCCGTACAGAATTTATCGATTTCTTTCAAGGCTTCCCGGGACCAATAGGAATCATAATCCACGGAAGATGCAAAGGCTCCCTCTTCCATCCAGCCGGGTTTTATGGTGGCATGCGGGATCTTTAAAATAGGCCCAGCTGTTACGATAATATCACTGCCATCCAGAGCTTCTGCAGGAGAATTAACTTTTTTAATTTCAACACTCAAGCTTTTTTCCATTTCCTGGGCGAATTTCTCTTGATGGTCAAGATAAATATCATAAGCTTTGACTGTTTTTATGGGGAAAAGCGTATTCAATGCAGACAGATTACTTCTCCCCTGAACACCACAGCCTAAAATACCTACAGTCTCCGATTCCGGGCGAGCTAAATATTTTGCTGCCACCGCAGTAGCTGCGCCAGTCCGCATAGCAGTGATAATGGCACAATCCATGATCACAAGGGGAAGGCCGGTTTCTGGATTGTTGAGAATAATAAGCCCGGTGGTATAAGGGAGCTTCCGCTCAGGATTTTTAGGAAAGCAGCTAACCCATTTTATTCCAGCGGATTTCAAAGCCGGGATGTAAGCGGGCATGGCATGAATGAAGGCATCTCCTCTGGGATGAATCCCTATTTTAGGAGGCATTTCAACTCTTCCTTGCCCTTTTTTTTGAAACATTTTTTCCAGCGCCTCAATCACCTTTTCCATCTTCAATCCTACCGATACTACATCTTTTTGTGAAAGATATAAAACATTGGCAAGCATCTAAACCTCCAAACTAAATTAATTGATCAGGATGGGTCAATGAGTGCTATACGGACTAATTTTAACTCATAAAACCTAAAAAGTAAAAATTGTCACATTCGTTCCGACAAAAATGGCATCAGACCATTTTTTCATGATAGTCTGATGCCACCCAAGATAAAATACAATAACCCCAAAGGGAAAATTTAATAAAGACTGAAAAATCAATCAGCGATGTAACCGAGCCGGTGCTCGATCTTGTAACCGTTATTTTTCAATTTGACCGTGATCTGCTTGAATTGACCATTCGACACATATTTTTTTGGGCTGTAATAAAGAAGATAGTAATGCTCATTTCTTTTTGAAGCGTTTTTGAAAGCAGCTGCCGGATTTTGGGAATTATCCACCACTCCGCCGGTAGCTTCAGAAACATCAGAAAATACTTTAAAGACATCTTCCGACTGTTCACGCATATCAACACCAGAGATGTGTTCCGGTTCTTTATTCATAAAAATGAAATTGAAGTTCACAGAAGAATCAGCAAAGGCTTTTGTGAGATGTTCTGTATTTAGATTTATATCTCTGTGATAAAGTTGAAATAGTTCCTGCAATTGACTCATCACATTGGAATCATCCTGATTCATACTTATCAGGTTGTTTAAAACTCTTGCCTGCAGTTCAGGACGGAATTCTCTTTGGTAAAAGAAATAAACATATTTCAGCCCCAGGACACTTTTTAATCCCTGAGCAAACAGCAAAAACCGTCTCTCATCTACGACCCTCAGTTCTTCCATCTTCTGGAGGGTTTCCCGATACCTGGGTAAAACAAACTGCAGGCTTGACATACCCGCGGCTACATCAGATTCCATTTCTGTTGATGTCCCGGACAATCCTGTAATAGAGCTTGAAATGCTTCTGACCATCATCTTAAGATCCCTCAGCATATTATTATACTCAAGAGATCCTAATTTAGTATCCCGTCGGATTACGTTGATCATATCACTGACCAGTGTTTCTATTGGTTTATTTTTAACCGCTTCACGAGAGAGGTAATAATTTTTAACTGGAGTAATCACCGTAACTGTATCCCCTGGTTTGAATAAATTTTCAAAAAAATAGTGCATAGCCTCGTTTATTTTGGGATTGTAATCCAAGATCTGAAATATAAAATAAAAGTGACGCTCCGTAACCGGCATAAAATCCCGTTCGGCATCTGTCCGGATGATCTCTCCGTTTTTAACCTGATAGAGAGCCATTATTTTTTGGGGTTCACCTTCTTCCAGCAAAACAAAATCATCTATGGTCAGACCTGTGACAAACTCGCCCTCAGCAAATACTCTCACTGGAATTTCGATGTTTCTAACCGTAACGGAATGCTGTTCGACCTGGGCTGACAAATAGATTACAAGAAACAGCAAAACTAAAATTAGAATGATCTTTTTCATTTCCCCCCTCCATAAAATTATATTGGGATGTTAATCATTTGGTTAAATTTACTTTCAAGCTCCATAAACACTCCCGCATATTTCCAGCAAGAATTATGCCAGAACCATCCCCTTGTTTGTATTATAGCACACCTCCCTAAATGTACACAATTGTTGACACCTGTCTCTTATAAAAATGTAAACTTTTTTTATATCTATGAAAATATTTTTCATATTGTCGAAATATCAGGGTTATCATCGGGCACCCCCCAACTCCCCCACTGAAACTAAAGATGCACTCATTTTTTCTTTCCTTTCTCTCTTTCCACTTATTTATGCAGATGATTACATAGTAAGATTTAACGGAGTTTTAGTTGATGGAAAAGTTGATTGTTCTATTCCCGGCAAATCAGGATTATCAGATACAGGTACGTTCATGTTTCTCATAGGCGGCGAATTCCATCCAATGCTGGATTACCATGGAGTTGTTGTGCAGTATGGGAAACGCATTTCCTTTGCTGCCCTGGGATTTGCCAAAGGTATGGTGGTGGGGCAGCCGATTGAAATGAATCCCCCCATAAGTTTTGTCAATGGATGTATAATGAGGAGTTCCCCCATTTTTATGAATCACGAAGCAGAAAACGGAAAAGGACATGTATAAATCCCTCAGAAAGACGTGGTTTTTCCCCAGCGAGGAAAAAC
>CAZLBV010000334.1:0-7254 GCA_964557845.1 uncultured Eubacteriales bacterium
GCCGCAAAAGGTGTCCCTTTACGTGCGCCTTTGAATCCGGCAGTTCCTGAACTCGCCCAACAAATAGACGCACCCTGCTGATCTGTTATGGTGATAATAGTGTTATTAAATGTGGACTGAATATAAGCCATCCCGAAGCCGATGTCTTTTCTTACCTTTTTTTTCTTTACTTTTCTTTTAGGACGCGCCATCTATTTTCTCCCTATTTTTTTATTCGTGAACCACGAGGACCTTTGCGAGTACGTGCATTAGTTTTTGTTCTTTGGCCTCTGACGGGAAGCCTTCTTTTGTGTCTCTGACCACGGTAGGCTCCGATATCCATCAGCCGCTTGATATCCATAGAGACCTCTTTCCGAAGGTCTCCTTCGATCTTCTCACGCTTTTCGATGATCTGCCGTATCTTATTTACCTCATCCTCGCTCAGTTCCTTCACTTTCCTATTTTTATCTATCTTGGCTTCCTCAAGAATCTTGTTAGCCTTAGAACGGCCTATTCCAAAAATATAAGTCAGGCCAATTTCAATTCTTTTTTCCGATGGAAGAGTAATACCCGCTATTCTTGCCATGTTAACCTCGTTTAACCTTGTTTTTGCTTATGCTTGGGATTGGAACAGATAACCCTTAGAATCCCTTTCCGTTTAATAATACGACAGTTTCTGCATATTCTTTTCACTGATGCTCTTACTTTCATTTTTTTTACCTTTATTTATATCGATAAGTAATCCTTCCCTTGGTCAGATCATAAGGAGATAATTCTACTAAAACCTTATCTCCCGGTAAAATCCTGATAAAATGTTTACGCATTTTTCCGGATATATGGGCCAGAATCTGATGCTTATTCGTCAATTCTACTCGAAACATAGCATTTGGAAGGGTTTCCAACACCGTTCCTTCCGCTTCGAAAACGTCCTTTTTAGGCATTCGGCAACTCCTTTGTCTTCTCCACACTCAATTGTTCATCATCAATCCGACTTAAAATTATTGGTCCGTTTTCGGTGATTGCCAGAGTATGTTCGTAGTGGGCCGATAAGCTTCTATCTCGGGTAATAGCTGTCCAATCATCTCCCAATATTTCAACATTCCAGTCACCCATAGATATCATCGGCTCAATCGCCATCACCATTCCAGGTCTCAGCACAGGACCATGACCAGGAGCTCCGAAATTTGGAATTTGAGGATCCTCGTGCAAAGAATATCCAATCCCATGGCCCACAAACGACCTTATTACAGAAAACCCAAACGACTCCACATGAACCTGAATGGCATGGGATATATCCGATAATCTTTTCCCGGACTTGATCGCCTCAAAACCTTTATAGAAAGATTCTTCAGTTACCTTGATCAATTGTTTAGCTTTATCAGATGCTTCACCCACCTGACAGGTTAAGGCGGCATCCCCATATAAACCCTGATATTCAACACCATAATCCAGACTGATGATATCCCCGTTTTTCAGCTTCCGGGAAGAAGGGATCCCATGCACGATCTCTTCATTGACAGATGTACACAAAGAAGCAGGATAACCCCGATAACCTTTGAAAGCGGGTCTGGCACCTTCTTCCAGCGCACGTTTCTCCGCGTATTCATCTAATTCTTTGGTGGTAATACCAGGTTCGATCATTTTTTTCAACTCAGATAATACTTTTCCAACGATCTGATTACTCTCTCTTATTTTATTGATCTCCTCGGTGCTTTTATAGATGATCATTTTAAAACCGCTTCATTTTCGGAAAATATCAATTCTTTATCCAGCACCGAACATATTCTATCAAACACCTGTTCGATACTCCCTTTTCCATCGATAGGACGATAATTCTCTTTCTCTTTATAATAGGCGATCAAGAGCTTGGTTTGCTCCTGATAGACCTGCAGACGCTCTCTGATCACTTCTGGTTTATCATCATCCCTCTGGATCAATTTATGCCCGCAGTTATCACAGACCTGGTCCTTCTTCTGTTTTAAGTCCTTCGAAGAATAAATGGCCTTGCATTCAGGACAAATCAAACGATTACTCAGTCTTTCGATTATGTCGGGTTCACTCAATTGTATATCAAACACAATTTCTTTTTGGGTTTCAATCAGGCTTTCCAATTTTTTCGCTTGATTTAAATTTCTAGGGAAACCATCCAAGATATAACCGCGTCTGCTTTCTTTTTTGGAAATCTTCTTTTTTATAAGCTCGATCACAATTTCATCATCAACCAGTTCGCCTCTTTTTATAATCGCTGCCACTTTTCTGCCTAAAAGCGTATTTTCTTTCGCGATTTCTCGAAGAAGATCACCTGAGGAATACTTGGGATACCCATACCTTTCTGAAATAAGATCTCCCTGGGTTCCCTTTCCGCTTCCAGGAGGCCCGAGTAAAATAATTCTCATCCACGCCTTCCTTTTATCCTGCTTCTCCTCATGAATCCGTCATAATGACGCATTACCAGCTGGGCTTCTATCTGCTGCACAGTATCCATAGCCACTCCCACAATGATCAATATGGAGGTGCCTCCAAAATAAAAATCGAGGTTCAAACCCTGAGTAAACCAATCCGGGAGATTTTGGTCGAGAAAATAACCGATAAACGGTATGGCGTGGACCTTAAATCCGGTAAACAAAAATTCAGGCAGAACAGCCACCGCTGCTAAATACACGGCTCCTACCAAGGTCAATCTGGATAATACATTGTCGATGTAATCAGCCGTGTTTTTACCGGGACGGATACCGGGAATGAATCCCCCGTATTTCCGCAGATTCTCTGCGACATCACTGGGATTGAAGATGATCGATACATAAAAATAAGTAAAGAATATGATCGTGGCAATATACATCAATACATATAACGGCATCCCCATGTTGAACTGCTGGGCAAAACTCTGAATAAAAGGAACCTTGATCATCTGAGCTAATGTGGTTGGAATGGTGATCACCGATGCCGCAAATATGATCGGTATGACTCCTCCGGTGTTAACCCGCAGAGGCAAATGGGTACTTTGACCGCCATATATCCGTCTGCCCACAACTCTTTTGGCATAGGAAACCGGCAGCCTCCTTTGCCCCCGTTCGACAAACACAATGATGGCCACCACAATGAGCATGACAGCAACCAAAAAGAGTAACTTGATGGGGCCCATATCTCCGGTTCTCAATCCGGTTATAATACTCTGGACCGCCCGGGGAAAATCAACTACGATACCGGCAAATATGATCAATGAGATCCCGTTTCCTATACCTCTTTCAGATATCTGTTCTCCCAACCACATAATGAAAACAGTTCCAGTGGTAAGCGTTAAGACGGTAAGAAACTTGAAGCCTAATCCAGGATTAGGAACGATGGGAGCCCCTCCTGGACTTTTCTGAGCTTCCAGAAAAAGACTGATCCCAAATGACTGGATCACACAGATCAATATGGTCCCATACCTGGTATATTGAGTGATCTTTTTTCTTCCTAATTCACCTTCTTTGGATAATCTTTCCAGATAAGGCCAGACTACCTGCAGGAGCTGCAAAATAATAGACGAACTGATATAAGGCATGATCCCTAAAGCAAAAATAGTCATCTGGGACATATTCCTTCCAGAAAAAAGATCTATAAATCCAAAGATAGTCCCCTTCTGGGTCTCCCAGAATTCAGCTAACGCTGTGACACTAATACCCGGATTCGGGATCTGAGCTCCGATCCGGTACACGGCTAAAAGCGCTAAAGTAAAAAAGACCCTTTTTCTGAGATCCGGAATACTGAATATGTTCTTTATGCTTTCAAACATCACTTACTTCCATAAATGACTGCTTTCCCACCGGCTTTCTCGATCTTCTGTTGAGCAGATTGAGAAAATTTATGCGCATGAATGGTTTTTGCCGAGGTTATATCGCCTCTTCCCAATATTTTTACCCTGTTCTTTTCACTCTTAATAAGACCGGCTTCGATAAGATCTTTTTGAGTAATCTCATTTTTTTCGATCTTATCTAAACGATCCAGATTTATTTCAGAGTATTCTTTTTTAAAGATATTAGTGAATCCTCTCTTAGGTACTCTCCGGTTCAGAGGCATCTGCCCGCCCTCAAATCCCCGTTTCCGCGAGTATCCTGAGTTTGACAGTTGTCCTTTCATACCACGTCCGGAAGTTTTACCTTTACCCGAACCCGGTCCACGCCCCACACGAATCCTGCTTTTCTTTGCCTTTTCTGATGGATGAAGATTACTAAGATTCATTGTTCCAGCGCCTCCACTTTTAACAAATGGGAAATTTTATTGATCATTCCTCTTATTTCCGGACAGTCATTCCTGATCACACTTGAATTAGTCTTACGAAGCCCCAATCCTTTCACGACCTCTCTGTGTTTTTGAGGCCGGCCGATCACGCTCCTTACCAAAGTAATCTTGAGCTGCTTAATTTGTTTTTGGGATTGGGCTGAATCGGTCTTCATCTGGTGCTTCCCTGATTCATTAACCGATTGTTCTTTTTTTACTGCCATATCTGATCCTCATCTTTTTTATTCCGGATGGTAGTAATGTGTTTAGGGTCTTTGAGCTTTTTTAAAGCATTCATGGTCGCATGAGCAACACTTAAAGGATTTTTGCTGCGTATTGACTTGGTTAAAATATCTTTTATCCCCGCCAGCTCCATTATCACCCTCACGGCCCCGCCGGCGATCACACCTGTTCCTTTGGACGCAGGCCGCAAAATCACCACACCGCCTCCATGAGTACCTTTGATCATATGGGGAATTGTCGTTTTACTCAGAAGAATTTCAATCATGTTTTTTTTCGCGCTCTGAACTGCTTTAGTTATAGCCGGGGGAACTTCTCTGGCTTTTCCTTTTCCGATTCCTATAAGTCCCTTTTCATTACCGACAGCAACAAGGGCGGAAAAACTTAGATTTTTACCTCCCTTGACAACCTTGGTCGTTCTTCTGATAGAAATGACCTGATCCTTTAACTCGATCCCCTGTTCTTCGATATCTTCTTTCAAATCGTCTTCCAACAATCTAATTCCTCCTTACTAAATCCGGCCTCTTTTAAAATTTAATCCCAGCCTCTCTCATGGCATCGGCTAACATTTTAACGCGTCCATGATAGGGATAGATCCCCCTATCAAAAACTATGTTTTTGATCTTCTTTTCTTTTAATCTTTTTGCGATCAATTCACCGAGCAGCTTAGAAGCCTCTTGATTCTTAGTGTTCTTTTTCTTGTTCTTAAATTCCTTTTCCAGAGTACAAGCAGAAACCATGACATTACCATTGACATCATCTACTGCTTGAAGATATAGGTACCGATTGCTTTTATGAACATGGACCCGCGGACGATCCTCAGTTCCGCTTATCTTCTTGCGTATTCTTTTCCTGATTCTCTGCCCAGCAATTTTCTTTAAATCGACTTTGTTTTTATGCACCGCTCACCCCCGCTTTTCTTTCCTTCTTGAATAACTGTTCACCAAGATAACGAATACCTTTTAACTTATATACATCCGGCTTTCGGAAGCTCTTGATCTTGTGGGCTTCCTGGCCTACACGCTGTTTATTGATTCCGCTTACAGTGATTAATGTTGGTTTCTCTAATGTTATCTCTATATCCTCAGGGATTTCATAGACTACCGGTTTAGAATAACCCAAATTTAATTCGAGCTTATCCTTTTCCAGTTTGGCTCTATACCCGACTCCAACGATCTCTAATTTTTTCGAAAAACCTGTCGATACACCGACAGCAGCATTGTACGCCAAAGACCGGCAGAGTCCATGGTAAGCCGGTAATCTTTCTGAATCGCTTTCTCTAGTGAAAACCAATTCTTGTTCCTTTATTTCTGCCTTTATCCCCGGTAAAAGAGATGAACTGAGTTTCCCCTTAGGGCCATCGAAGTCAATCCTATCGGTTAAGATATTAACCTTTACTCCCTCGGGTATTTTGATCGGCTGTTTTCCTACTCTTGACATTTTACTTGTCCTTGTTATTCTGATCTACCAGACTTGGCAGAGCACTTCTCCTCCCAAACCTAATTCTTCACATTTCTTTCCTGTGTAGATCCCTTTTGAAGTAGAAATAATCACAATGCCTAATCCATCCAAAACTTTAGGCACGGAATCACTTTTACAGTATATCCGGCAGCCGGGTTTACTGATTTTACGAAGTCCTGTGATCACATTGTCCCCTTCTTCGGTATATTTAAGGGAAACATTTATGGCACTCTGGACTGAATCCTTCAATATTTTAAACCCGTAGATATATCCTTCTTCTTTCAAGATTCTAGCAATTTCTGCTTTCAATCTAGAGTGAGGGATCTCCACTTCCTGTTTTTTTGCCATTATGGCATTTCTAATTCTCGTTAGCATATCAGCGATAGGGTCGGTTAAAGTCATTCTCTACCTCTCAAATATATTACCATGATGCTTTGATAATTCCCGGAATTTCACCTTTTAGGGCTAATTCACGAAAACAGAGGCGGCACATATCAAACTTCCTGTAATACCCTTTGGAACGGCCGCAGATACGGCATCTATTCTTTCGCCTAACCTCATATTTCGGTTCTCTTTGATGTTTTGCTATCATTGCTTTTCTTGCCATGATCGTTTTCCTTTATCTTGTTTCCCTAAACGGCATACCCAAATGTTTCAATAATGCATATGCCTCCTGGTCAGTCTTTGCAGTTGTGATCAGGGTGATATTCATCCCTCTGTTTTTTTCGACCTTGGTGTAGTCGATCTCAGGAAAAACCAACTGATCCCGCATTCCCAAGGTATAATTACCTTTTCTATCGAATGCCTTTGGAGATACACCCCTGAAATCTCTTACCCGGGGAAGCACTATATTCACCAGCTTATCCAGAAATTCATACATCTTCTTTCCCCGCAAGGTAACATAACAACCGATAGGATTTCCTTCCCGCAGTTTAAAAGAGGAGATGGATTTTCGGGCACGCCCAACAGCCGGCCACTGCCCGGTTATCAAACTTAATTCCTTTTTGGCAGTATCCAGGACTTTAATATTCTGGATAGCTTCACCCACACCTACATTGACTACTATTTTCTCTAGCCTTGGAACCGCCATTTTGTTATCAATGGATAATTCTTTCTGCAGTTCTGGGACGATCGTTTTCTTATATTTTTCCAAAAGACGACTCATTCCTCTTCCTCACTATTGTTTTTCTAAGGTTACATCGCACTTAGAGCACACTCGCACCCTGGTCCCATCTCCCAATTCTTTGATTTTTACTCTGGTGCCGGTTTCACATTCCGAGCAGTAAAGCATCAAATTGGAGATATGGATAGGAG
>CAZLBV010000335.1:0-4366 GCA_964557845.1 uncultured Eubacteriales bacterium
TGCCGCCCCCGCCGCCTCCACCAGGAACCCCGCCGACCAGGTTGACGTAATGGACCATTCCCTTATTAGATGGTTTGGGTAAATAGGGGGCAAGCAGAATAAAAAGAAATAAAAGTATGTGAACGAAGATAGAGAGAATGGTTGCTTTTTTGAATGTGGTGTATTCTTGCTGGTAGGAGTACACTTTATTCTCTTTCCTTTTTAAGAGGTTCGGCTACCAAACCGATTATTTCAACTCCAGCTTTGTTTATAATGTCCAGGATACTGATCACATATCCGTATGGGAGATCTTCATCCGCTCTTAAAAAGATGACTTTCTTTTCCATCCCTGAAAAATAAGCTTTAAGGCGGTCTTCTAATAGAAACTGGTTGATAAGCGTATCTCCTAAATATATGTAATTTTCTCCGGTGATGGTAAGGATCGGCCCTTCCTCTGCGGGGGCGGATTCTGTTTCCGCTTGAGGGAGATTTACTCCAATGCCGGATTTCATCATGGGGGCCGTGACCATAAAAATGATCAACAGCACCAGCATGACATCGACCAGAGGAATGATATTGATCTCAGACAGGGAGGTACCCACTTCCTTTTTTGAAATAGAACGAAATTTATAATCCATAGAGTCTTTCTGTAATATTGATAAATTCGATAGAAAAATCTTCCATCTCAGTTATCAATTCTTTGATCCTGTGGAGGTAATGATTGTAGGCGATAACGGCAGGGATCGCGGCAAAGAGCCCGAGCGCTGTGGCGATGAGAGCTTCGGCTATTCCGGGAGCCACTGTTCCCAGACTCGGGGTGCCCACCAGACCTATTTCTTGAAAGGATCCCATGATTCCCCATACGGTTCCAAATAAGCCGATAAAAGGAGAAACGCTTCCAGTGGTTGCCAGAAAAGTCATCATATTTTCCAGCCGTGAGACTTCCCGGTTGGAGGCTTTGACCAAGGTCCGGTTTATACTCTCCAGATTTGAGCTTGTTATTTTTGTATTTGCTTTGGAATGGGTATGATAGCTCAAGTCCTTATAAGCAGATTGAAAGAGAAAAGCTAAAGGGCTGGCTTTAAACTTTCTGGCTGCTTCATTGACTTCTGCTAGATCCCGGCTTTTTCGAAAGACCGCCATGAATTTATTCGATTGGATCACCGCGGTTTTGAGGGTTTTCCTTTTAAAAAAAATGATAGCCCATGAAAAAACCGAAAAAAATAGAAGAACAAGAATCACTAATTGTACGATCGGACTCGCCGTTAGGATAAGTTTTAAGAAATTCATTTTACTCAAGAAAATATTAGCCTATGACTGGCTTAAAGTCAACTTATTCAACAGTAAGATCTGAACTCAGTCTATCCGATCATGACTGATTCTTCCGCATATTCATATTGGCCGAAAGGCCTGCGGCGGCTCCCGGGACGAAGAAGAGTAAGCGGCTCGAGGTTGCTGCCAATACAAGACGCATCGATTGAAGATGTAGTAAACTACCTCGAAATCGGTGGGGTGAAGTATTGGCGCTAGGATCGGGTCGCCCCCCTCAGTGGGGTGAATGAGGCCAACATTAAATTTAATTTGAAACAAGATCTAGATAGAGTATCATCTTCTTAATTTTATTCATGTATAAAAGTGGATAAATTTATAGGAGTCAGCTTATTTTACTAATCATTCAAGACAATATATTTAGGATTTTGAGTGCCACATCCTTAGCCTCCACCCCGCTCTGTCTGACCGGTCCAACACAGGAAGGGCATCCATCTTTGCAGGGACATGAGGATATGGTTTTTTTACAGTAGTCAAGCAGTTTTGTCTCCAGATCGAAAAGTGAAGGGCTGAGACCTATCCCTCCGGGAAAATTATCGTATATAAATAGATTCGGTTCAAAGGATTCACTGGAAAAAATTGTCTTTTCCTCCTCATATCCATTCTTGGTCCTAAGATCCCTGGGAGGAACAGACTTTCCGGTCGAATTATCTCCTACGGATACTCCTATATCATGGAGATCGCACATCATGAATAGAGGTGAAACATGGTGCAGACAGTAAATAAGCCCGAAGATCCCGTTGACTTTTTGTTCCGGAGTATAAGGCAATGATTGAAGAATTTCCGCAGGAATTGTAATCCAAAAGGCAGTTGTATGCATCTCGTTTTGAGGCAGGCTGAGGTCTCCTGCCCCGACATTTTCCGATGTGTGGAATTTTATTTTTTTGAATCCCACTACCTGAGTGGCCACGTGAACTTCTCCATGGGAAGTGGTATAGTTATTCAGATTTTTTTTATCGAATTCATCCAATATCTTGATTTTAGTATAATCGATGGCGTCGGTATAATAATTGGTCTCTGTTTTTTTGACATAGGCTTTTCTTTGTTCGAAATCCAGGTTTTCCACATAGTACTGTTCACCTTCACAGATATAGATGGCTTTGGGGTGCAGGGTAGTCAATGCAGAGGTGAAATCTACCTCAGCAATGACTTTGTTTTTTGAGGTGGTATCCACCACTACAAAGTTATCAGAGCTCACACTCCTCAGGCTGACTCCATCTGCAGGATAGGCGTCCGATGTCCAGTACCACTTATCTTGAGAATGATGCAGATATCCTTCATCTTCAAGGAAAGCCAGAATATCTTTGATATCGGCCTGACCGAATTTTTCGCCGTCCACAAAGGGAAGTTCAAAGGAAGCGCATTCGATATGGCTGATCAGTATGGAAAGATTGTCCGGGTTGATCAGGGCTTTTTCCGGGTTTTTGGTGAAAAAATAATCAGGATGGTTGATTATAAATTGATTTAGCGGGGAGCTGTTGGCTACCAGAAGAGCTGCTGCTTTTCCGGCTTTTCTTCCTGCCCTGCCGGCTCTCTGCCAGGTAGAAGAGATGGTGCCCGGATATCCGGCCATAACGGCTACATCCAGACTCCCGATATCTATCCCCAGCTCAAGGGCGTTGGTAGAAATAACTCCTAAAATATTTCCCTCCCGAAGGTTTTTTTCGATCTCTCTCCTTTTCAAAGGAAGATAACCCCCCCGGTACCCGCGTATTAATCCTTCCTGTTTGATGGTTTTTTCAATATCATCCTTAAGGTAGGTCAGCAGTATTTCTGTTATCAACCGGCTTTGGGCAAATACTATGGTCTGGAGATTATTTTTAAGAAATATTCGGGATAAACGGCGGGTTTCATTAACATAAGAACTCCGTATGCCCAAATGTTTATTGACGACTGGAGGATTATAAAAGATGAAATATTTTTCTCCTCTGGGAGCCCCGTTTTCATCGATGAGGGAGACCGGCTGCTCTATCATCTTCTCGGCGATATCCAGAGGATTGCCGATAGTAGCTGTGCTCAATATAAAGCGGGGCGATGCTCCGTAGAACGAGGTTATTCGCTTAAGCCTTCTTATTATGTTGGCCAAATGGCTTCCGAATATGCCCCGGTAATTGTGGAGTTCATCGATTACCACATAGTGCAGGTTTTCAAACAGCTTGATCCATTTCGTATGGTGGGGAAGAATTGCGGTATGTAGCATGTCGGGATTAGTGAGGATGATATGTCCCCGTGACCGGATGGCTTTGCGGGCATCCTGAGGAGTATCCCCGTCATAGGTGAAAATGCGGATCTCAGCTCCCAGCAGAGCTATGGTTTCATCCAGCTCCGCTCTCTGGTCTTGAGCCAAAGCTTTGGTGGGAAAGAGATAAAGGGCCCGAGCAGAGGGATTCTTAAGGATAGTATCCAGCACGGGAAGGTTATAACATAAGGTTTTTCCTGATGCGGTTGGCGTTACGATAACAGTATTTTTCCCTTGCTGCAGAATCTTCCAGGTCTTAAACTGGTGAGTGTAGAGTTTTGAAAATCCTTTTTTTTGAAAAGCCTTAATGAGATCAGGATGGATATCACCGGGATAATCCTCGTATTGGCCTTCGCGTGAGGGTATGTGTTTGATGGCCGTGATGGATTCTGTTCTTGAATTAAGATCTTTCAGCTCCTCCAATGATTTGATCAGCTGAGTGTCCCTATCCATAATTAACTCCTAATAAATAAGGGAGACCTTCCCTCCGGTTAAACCGGATCAATGACCTCGTGATTCAGGATAACATAATATCATATAAGTTTTCGAAAAAAATATTGAATTTTGATCTTCTAACTTCTATTACTCAAGAAAGGTTTCGAGGTTTCAAGGGTTTCTTCACTGTCTCTTATTCTGTCTTCTGACTCTTCAGGTTGATGTGTAGATGAGTCAATGAGTGAATGAGGAGTGTTTCGGATTTCAGATTTTTTATTTTCTTCTATCTGGTCTTTCCCTAAAAATGTAGACACTCTATTAAGGTTGAGATACCTCCATAGCATACTCTACAGGCGTTTTATAATTCAAGGATGAATGTCTCCT
>CAZLBV010000336.1:0-6356 GCA_964557845.1 uncultured Eubacteriales bacterium
TCTCCGGCCTTTTTCCATATCTGCCTGGGAAACAAATATGATGGTTTGGGTGTAACGGGAAAAAAGTCTTTCTAATAAAATGTATCCCCAGCGCAAAAAATAATTCCTATAGTAAAGATAATGGATACCATGAAGGGTGTGAATCACAACCGGGATCCCGGATCTGAACGCAGCCCACCGGCCATAAATTCCCGCAACTCCTCCGTGGGTATGAACAATATCATATCCTTTATCCCTCATTAAATTCCGCAGCTTCTTGATCGCTTTTAGGCTTGTAATTTTCCGGATAGAAACAGGGTGATGACGAATACTCTTTTGTTTCAGCTCTTCAACCAAAGGCCCGTTATCTTGCGAACACACCTCAACGTCAAACCTGCTTTTATCCAACCCATCAGCAATGGAAAGCAGATTTTTCTGTCCCCCTCCTAAAAAAGGACGGTCGATCATTTCCAGGATCCTGATCTTATTCATTATGTTCTATTTTAATTTTATTTACTCTCTTTTTCAGGCGGTCTCAACAATTTAAAAAATTCTTTTTTTCTGGCTGCTGATCCATCCTTGGCTAATCTGCTTTTTACATAAGAAAAAAGGAAAACGATCCGTAAGTAGATCTTCAATAAAAAAAGAGACAGTCTGGAATTATGTTTTTGATAAAAATACAGTTGGCTCCTTCGGTAATGTAAACGGTTCTTTAAGCTTTCCGCAACCGAACTTCCTCCTCCTTTATGATACACCCTAACAGAAGGAGTTAATATCAATTTGTACTTTTTCTGCTGCAAACGATAACAGAGGTCAATATCCTCAAAATAAAGAAAAAAATTATCATCAAAAAATCTAACTTCCTCAAGAGACTTTTTTCTGATCAATATACAGGCCCCGCTCAACCATCGGACGGCTATATCGCGGCGGAGGTAGCGCAGTCTTTTTTTCCAGATATAATTTAATATTGATCTCTTCAGCAGTTCATGTAAGAAATCGACTTTGTATCCGAACGAAACCTGATATTGGTTTTCATTGGAATACAATAGGGGACCGACCGCTCCTATGTTTTCATCTGATTTTAAGATACTGAGAAGTTCCCGCAGCGCCCCTGGTGGGACTGCGGTATCGGTATTAAGCAGTAGAACATAATCACCCCGGGATACCTGAATCCCCTGGTTATTAGCCCATGCAAACCCCCTATTTTCTGTGTTTATTAAAAGGTTAACTACCGGATATTTTTCTCTAATCAATTCCGGACTTTCATCTTTAGATCCATTATCCACTACCAGTATCTCTGTCTGTTCATAAAAAGGATCACGAATCAAAGAATCTAAACAGTCTTCAATGAAGACTTTTCCGTTATAATTGACCAGAATCACCGATATTTCTGGATTTTGTTTACTGATCAATGCATTCCTCTATCAGGCGTGTGATCTTGTTAACCTGAATATTTATATCGAATCGCTTTTTTACAGTAGCTCTGGCTCTTAAGGCAGCGGCAGATGTCTTTTCCCCGTCCTTAAGAAGTGGTTTGAGCACAGAGACTAGATCTTCCGGTTCATCAGAAGGAGCTAGAAATCCATTGGTCCCATCCTCAATTATCTCAGGAATGCCACCTGATCGCACTGCCACAACCGGCGTATCAACACTCATGGCCTCTATGATCACCCGGCCAAAGGATTCACTGCGGGAAGCTACGATCAAGATGTCCATGGACTGGATGATATCCAAAACATTTTCCATTCTTCCTGTAAAGATCACATCTTCATTAAGAGACAGCTCATGTTTCCTTTTCTCTAACCCGAGAAAATACTTCCTATCCTTGATCTCTCCGACAATCAACAGCTTGAGCGCAGGGAAAAGGAGCTTAAGCTGAGCAAAGGCTTCCATGACTTTGCTCTGCCCTTTTTCCGGACAAACTCTTCCCACCATCCCCAGGATCGTATCACTTTCTTTTAATCCCAACTTATCCCTTGTTTCGGAGCGGGTTTGATCCTGATGATAGTTTAAAGGGATGCCATTATAAACCAAGCTGATTTTTCTATGATCATAAAAGGGAGCCTTTGTTGCCTGAGAATTTACAACAACCCGGCAGGAAATGCCGGTTATGAATTTGATCAGGGATCTGTTCCCAAGAAAACACCAAAACTGGGTATTTCCCCCCCTTAATATCTCATGTAAAATCCATATGTGGGGCCGGCGACACATGCGGGCGGCTAAGGCGCCACTGAAGACAACAGCGGAATTGGTAAATATCAGATCTATATTTTGTTCCCTAATGATCTTTCGGATGGTAAAAATACTCTTAACATTCCAAATCCAGGCAAAAGGCTGCCGCCATAGACGAGCCTTATCTGACAGCCACCATTTAATCGGAACGATCATTAAATCGATACCCAATTTATTAGCTTCTCTTCCCAAAGCTCCAGAGCGAGGGATTATCAGAAAACTCTTGAATTTGGCCCGGTCCAGCCTCTCGATTGTTTGGAGAAGCATGATCTCCGCACCGTTCAATTCAGCGGAATGGGACACGAACAGAATTTTTTTCATCAAGACTCATTCACATTTTGATAAAATTCCAGAGTTTCAGACGCAGCCTTTTCCCAACTGAAATCGAGGACACGTTTTTTCCCAGTCTGGATCAACCGCATACGCAGGGTACTATCACCAAGAAGGATCCTGATCTTTTCAGCTATATCTCCAGGACTGTCAGGGTCAAAGTAGAGAGCGGCATCCCCGCCAACTTCAGGTAGGGCTCCTCTACTAGATGCAGTTATGGGAACTCCGCAGGCCATAGCCTCCAGTAAAGGGATTCCAAAACCTTCATGCCACGAAGGAAAAACAAAAAGTTCTGCACGGCTATAAAGATATTTTAGCTTACGGTCATCGACATAATTTAACATTACAACAGAATTTTCCAGCTTAAACTGGCGTATCTTGTCCAATATCCGCTCATGCTCTTCTCCTTTTGGACCTGCTAGGACCAAAAAATGGTCGTGGTATTCTTCCCGAACCAAGGAAAATGCCTGAAGTAGATTGACCAGGTTTTTCCGAGCCTCAGTAGCCCCTATAAACAGCAAAAATGAAGATGGAAGATGATATTCTGATCCGAGGTTTTCTATTTCTGGCGGGATCGTTTCTGTCCAGAAAGAATGGTCTATTCCCGGATAGATGACCTTTAATTTTTTCTCAACCCCAGGAAAATAACGGAGGATCTGATTTTGGCTATCCCTTGAAATCGTCATCACTCCATCTGCTTTTTCCAGCGATTGTCTAATCCGTGAGGTGAAACTTTTTCTTGCCTCTCTGTTACTTAACTGGGGATATTCCAAAAAAAACAGATCAAAAATAGTCACAATTTTTTTACCCCGAGTCGGTAAGATCAAGGGTGTAGGCGAATGAGTAAGGTCCAGCCTCGTTCTGAAAATAAAATCAAGGCGGGGCCAGTTCATACGGTACCAGGCAAAATTGACTGCTTTGACCGGAATTCGACAATCGAGGAAACTCCCTCGCTTAAACGGAGGGACCTTCTCTGATCTAAACCTGTCTTTCCAAGATGATGAAAAAAGAAAATATTCATTTTTTTCATCAATCCTGGCCAAGGCAAACAGCAGATTTTTGAAAAGGATACCAACACCCGTCTCCTCCTTGAGAAAAGGACGAATGTCGATTCCTATGCGCATTTTTGAGTTAATTTATTCGCAATATCGGGAAAAGTCAAGCCGCCCCGGATAGAAGATCCCCCATTTTAAAGATCAAACTGCCTGAAATATGCCGATAGATCTTTTTTAATTTGTTTAAATAATCCGTATCATGTTAGAATTGAAATGGAAGAGAAATAGGATTCAACCAATATTGTAATATTCAGGAGACGCTGCTATGAGTAATGAAACCGCCAAAACTCTCGACAAGATCATGCGACGGATCGAAGCCTTTAGGGATGATATGATAGATTTTCAGATAAAACTCTGTTCCTTCCCCGCCATAGCTCCCGAAAGCGGAGGCGAGGGAGAAGCAAAAAAAGCTGAAGTTCTCTTGGATTTTCTAAAAAAGAATAAAATCAAGAATTTAGAGGTCATTAAAGCTCCTGATTTAGAGGCATCTTGTGGTTATAGACCCAACATTATTGCAAAATATCCTGGTTTGTCATCTCAAAAAACCATATGGATCATGACTCATATGGATGTTGTGCCTCCGGGAGAATTATCCCAATGGAAGGGAAATCCATTCAAAGCCTGGGTGGAAGAAGGAAAGATCTACGGCCGGGGAGTTGAAGACAACCAACAGGATATGGTTGCCTCTTTATTTGCGTTAAAAGCATTCATGGCCGAAGGTATTAAAACCAAGTATGACATAGGCATAGTTCTGGTTGCTGACGAGGAAACCGGAAATAAAAAAGGGATCGATCATGTGATCAAAAAAACGAATCCTTTTAAAAAACAGGATTTTATCATCGTACCGGATGCAGGAAATTCCGATGGGACCATGATAGAGATAGCTGAAAAGAGCATAATCTGGCTGAAGATCAAGACTCTGGGTAAACAGGCACATGGATCCACTCCGGAAAAGGGTATTAACAGTTTTAAAGCTGCCTCCTACCTTATTCAAGAGTTGGACTCTCTTTATAAGATTTTTGATCACACCGATCCACTATTCTCGCCTTCGATATCTACCTTTGAACCCACCAAAAAAGAACAAAATGTCCCCAATATCAATACTATTCCTGGAGAAGATATCTTCTATATGGACTGCCGTATCCTTCCGGAATACACCATCGATCAGGTTAAAAAGGAGATAAAAGCGATCAGCACAAAAATAGAAAAACAATTCAATGTGGACATCAACATAACCGATGAACAAAGCAATCCCGCTGCTCCACCTACCCCTCCAGATTCTCCGGTGGTGATCGCCCTAAAACAAGCGGTCAAGGACATAACAGGACGTGACGCTATTCCGGTTGGAATCGGAGGCGGAACCGTAGCCGCTTTTTTTAGAAATGCCGATTATCATGCCGCCTGCTGGTCAACTATTGCAGATACAGCCCACCAACCAAATGAATATTGTATTATTGATAATATGGTCAGTGATGCTAAGGTGTTTGCGCATATATTCCTCCAAGACTAAATTCTGGATTATTTATCTGAACTATTCATAAAAAATGCTGATAGGTATATCAAATTATTTACAATGGATCGATAGGGAGACCAGAACATGAAGCTATTGGCGTTCGACAATCCTTCGTGACCGAGGCTTTTTACTCATCCGTGAAGTCGGTAAGCCTTCCTGGCCACATTAATGGTGTTCATATGGACCTTGACCGTATCTTCAACATCATAGGCATAACCGCCGGCCAGTAATATCACCAGAGGAATACCTTGCCTACGAGCGCCCTCGATGATGATCTTATCTCTTTCCTGCAAGCCTTCACTGGTTATATCTAGGCCTCCCAACTGGTCTCGTTCATAAGGGTCGGCCCCGGCCAGATAAAAAACTAGATCCGGAGTTTCCTTTTCATACAGTGAAGGAAAATATTTTCTTATCTTTTCCAGGTAGGGTTCATCTCCATCGCCAGACCATAATCCCACATCCAGGGAACTATAGGATTTTTTTGCTGGATAAATATCCATTTGATGGATAGAAAAAGTAAAGGCATAATCTCTATCTTGGAAAATCGCGGCCGTACCATTACCCTGATGAACATCACAGTCCACCACCAATACCTTTTTTATCCTTTCTGAAACGATCATCTTTTCAAGCGCAACCGCTACATCATTGAAAACACAGAAACCTTCACCATGATCAGTAAAGGCATGATGAAAACCGCCTCCGATATGGAAAGAGAGACCTGAATCCAAAGCATCCTCAGCCGCCATAACCGTACCGCCGACCATAAGCAGAAAAAAATCCACCAGTTCCTTTGAAAACGGGATCTCAAGCACCCCCATCTCAGAAGAAGACAGCTTCCTTTCTCTTATTTTCCGAATATAACGTGAGGAATGCACCAACAGCAAGTCATCTTCTGGAGCGAATTCAGGATGAAGAAAATCACTCTGCTTGGCACCTTGAGAGAGCAGAGCTTCATAGATCATCCGGTATTTAGCCATGGGGAATACATGGTTTTTTGTGTCCACCATCCAGTATTTATCACTATAAACGAACTTGAAAGGAAATTTTTTTCTTCTTACAGTTCTAAGGATTCTCTTTACATCTAACAAGGTTATTTATTTTTCTCTGTCTTCAAGGTTATATGGGCCGATGCTAAGCGGGCAATGGGAACCTGGTAAGCCGAACAGCTTACATAATTTAATCCGATCTCATGGCAGAAATATATCGATCTGGGATCGCCTCCATGAACCCCGCAGATCCCTACTTTC
>CAZLBV010000337.1:0-18122 GCA_964557845.1 uncultured Eubacteriales bacterium
GATGGCTCTCTATAGCTCCTTCGGGTAATGATTTCATCCATACTGCCAAGAATCAACCATTCAGGCTTTGGGATTCTGCCCGGCGCTACCAAATAGGGACTTTTAATCTGCAGTCCCTCCTGGCTTTCCAAACCGCTCTAAATTATATGAACAAGATCGGATTCGAAAATATCAGACAAAGGATCTTTGAGCTGACTGACTATTTAATCCAAGGGCTTAAAGAACTGAGCATCAAAATCATTAGCCCGAGCGATCATCTAGAAGAACGTTCCGCTATTGTCACATTTAGTCTCGGAGATAAAAGCTTACCCTTCATTAAAACTCTTGAAGAGAAAAAAATCTATGTTTCCTTCCGGGGAGGCAATATTCGGGTTTCCTTAAATATCTTCAATAATCATATTGATATTGATGTACTGCTTAAAGCTTTACAGGAATTTAGATCTTGAAGCCCTAATCATTCCCTCCTCATTAAACTGCAAAACTATGATCCTACCAACCTTAGTTGTGCCTCCTTTGTTGGGTGTGTTATTATTTGATCTATGAAAAGGACAGCCGTTAATCTCCTTAAAATAAGCATTCGGATCTTCTTTCTTATTTTTCCCTTAATAACAGTGATATTTTCCACCAACCTCCAGACAAAAGAAACCACTATCAGGAACGTTACTAACGAAACTATTGAATACAAAATAAAACCTCACAGATCAGAAGATCCGCCGGAAACAAAGGTAATAAAAATTGGAGATATCCATCGTTATCCAGGAGATAAAGCCCTGGATATTTCCTTTCAGCGCGCCGACAAAATATTCACTTTAAAGATCGATCCTGGCCTGCCTTATTCATTTAGATATAATGAAAGAAACAATCTGGAACTATATCCCGGATCACATGGAAGAGAAGATGCCGAGGATCTAGCTCCCTATGCGGTCACTCCCATGTTCGTGGTAGATAAAATGCTTCAGTTGGCTGAAGTAAGTTCTGAGGATATAGTCTATGACATTGGCTGTGGTGATGGCCGGATCATTATCACTGCAGCCCTCGAGTATGGAACTAAGGGAGTAGGGATCGACATAGATCCCAAACGCATTCAGGAATCCCGGAGAGCTGCTGCTGAAGCCCTGGTTGAACATTTAGTCGAATTCAGGCAGGAAGATGCCACCAAGTCAGACCTTTCTCCCGCAACAGTTGTGACCATGTATTTACTTCCCGAGTCAAATGAACTCCTCCGTCCCATTCTGGAAAGAATGCTAAAACCAGGAACTCGTGTGGTGTCACATGCTTATCTCATTCCTGGATGGGAAGATAAATTGGATATGCAGGTTACCCTGGGAAATGAGTATGATGGACTTTATCTGATCTATCTTTACCGTCGGTAATTAATCCCCTAGATTAATGAGAAACTTACATATTTATTTAGATTATCTATAGCTAAGGATAAATCTTATTTTTCATACAGTACCTTTCCGCCGACAATAGTATAAAGAACTTCTGTTTTTAAAATATCCTCTTCAGGAATGGTCATAATATCCTGAGAAAGCACAGTGATATCAGCCAACTTTCCTTTCGCCAGAGACCCTTTTATATCCTCTTCAAAAGCCGCATAAGCCGCATTTATTGTGTATGACCTGAGCGCTTCTTCACGGGTCATACATTGATCAGGATAAAAAGCTTCCCCGTTTTTCATCTTGCGGGTAACTGCAGCATAAAAATTAGGGATAGGATCGACATCTTCCACGGGAGCGTCGGTGCCATTGCAGATCCTGGCTCCAGTATCCATTAATTTGCGCCACACATAAGCGCCTTCTTCAGCTCGCGTCTCTCCCAACCTTTTGATAACCCAGGGGCCGTCAGAAGTACAGTGAATGGTTTGCATGGAGGGAATAACCTGCAGCTCACCAAACCTGGGAATATCATTGGGGTGGAGGTGCTGTGCATGCTCGATCCTCCAGCGCAGATCAGTCATATCAGGATGGGCTTTAAAGGCTTCCTCATAGATATTCAGAGTTTCCTGATTGGCCCTGTCACCGATAGCATGAGTGCACAGTTGAAATCCCTTTTCTATGGCTATACGCGCCGTCTCCTTCATGACATCTATAGGTTCAGTATTCAAACCTGTACTGGTCGGAAGGCTGTTATAGGGTTCAAGCAGCCAGGCTCCATGGGCCCCTAAGGCTCCATCGATCAGGCGCTTTATGGAGCGAACTGTCAGATGATTGTCTCCCAGCCCGATGAGCATGTAATCATTCAGCCTGACTTCCAGGTCTTCATTTCGTTCGCTGATCATGACATTGAGACGGATCCCCAGTTTTCCCTCCTCTACAAATTCTCTAAATACTTCGATGGTGCTAAAAGATGATCCAGCATCGTGCAGGCTGGTGAGCCCTTTAGACAGGCATTCTTTATCAGCCAATTCAATAACTTTAATTTGCTCGGCCGTCTTTTCTTCCAGGGAGCGGCCATCAAGATAGACATAAAGGGCTTCACTTAAAGGCCATTGGGCCGTTTCCCGGAAGATCCCGATCGGATTTCCTTCCGCATCCTTTACGATCTCACCCCCTTCAGGCGGGATTGTATCTTTATCGATCCCGGCCAATTCCATAGCCTTAGCATTGGCAAAACAGGAATGTCCGCTGGCATGGGTGAGTAAAACCGGATTTTCCGGAGAGATTCGGCTTATACTGTCATGAAAGGGAAGGCCGTCAACATTAGGTTCGGGCGGGCGGTCCCATTTCTCCTGATGCCATCCCCGTCCTAAGATCCATTGTCCCGGCTCGGCTTGTTTGACCGCTTCTTTGACCATAGCCACAACATCATCCCAATTATTGACTTTGGTAAGATTCAGCCCCAGCTTAGCGCTACCAATACTGGTAAAATGAGCATGGGCATCGATCAAGCCTGGAACTACCAGTTTTCCCTCAAGGTCAAAGACTGTTGTATTCTCTCCAATATAGGGCTTTATATCATCATCACGTCCAACCAATACAATTATCCCATCCCGGGCAGCTAGGGCCTGAGCTTCTGGGTTAGTCTCATCCACTGTCACGATCTTTCCATTGATCAAAACCAGATCAGCCGGCTCGGCCGGTTCTTGTTTGCAGGCAAAAAAACCGAAAGCAGCGACTAGAAAGATCGAAATTAAAATTCCAAAAAATATTTTCTTAAACATCGAAACACCTCACTATTTTTTTTTGACATTAAAACAACCTACTAAGATTTTCAAGCAATTTATGAATTCCGGTGACATTAACCTTAATTATGGCCCTTCTCTCAGATTAATAAATCTAAAAATGAAAAAATTATCAGATATCATCTCTTCTTTTTAAATGTCGGTGTTTTATGGCTCTTTCACCGAATCTATCCTTAATAAGATCAACTGCCTGATGCAGTTTTTCCTTTTTCCCATCCAGTTCTGTTTCGACATTGAAAAGGCCATATTGCTCTTGAGAATCCTGAAGATTAGAAACATGAACACCTATCAGCCTAACCGGTTTCTTCCTTAGATCAAAATCTTTGAGTTTCTCTGCAGCAAGATGAAAGATATCTTCAACATAATTAGTAGGAGTTTTGATCGTCACTGCCCTGGTATAGGTTCTAAAATCTGAAAACCTCAGCTTCAAATGGACCGTTTTTCCTCTGAGCCCTGATTTTCGCATCCGCCGGGAAACCATCTCACTCAGATCCATTAGAGTGTCGATCAAAACTTGTTCATGTCTCTCATCTTTATCAAAGGTATGTTCATGTCCTACGGATTTGACATCTCTCTGGATCTCAACACCCCTTTCATCAATCCCATTTGCCAGCTTCCAGACATGTTCACCGGCTTTTCCGAACTTTTTGGCAAAGCTTTCCCTGTTCTGTTTGGCCAGGTCGCCAATGGTCAGAATCCCATAATCCCGCAGCATTTGTTTTGTTTTTTTCCCAACGCCCCAGAGTTTTTCCACCGGAAGGGGATGAAGAAAATCCAGCAAATTCTCCTGTCTGACGATCACCAGGCCATCGGGTTTTTCCAGGTCTGAGGCGATTTTAGCGGTCATCTTATTGGGGGCCATTCCTACGGATGCCGTGAGCCTGGTTTCGTTTTTTATTGTTTCCTTAATTTTAACACAGGTTTCTTTAGGTGTGCCGAACAGCTTATAACTGTTGGTTATATCCAGGAAGGCTTCATCTATACTTATGGGTTCGACAGCGGGCGTAAACCTTTCCAGGATCTGAAAGATATTTCTGGATTCCTGCTCGTATTTGTATCTGTGAGGCGATAGATAAATGCCATGAGGGCATTTTCTGTAGGCAGTCGAGATAGGGAGAGCGGAGTGGATGCCATATTTTCGCGCTTCATAGGAACATGCTGCCACCACACCCCGGCCTTTTCCCCCTTTAGGATCTGCGCCAACGATTACAGGCTTACCTTGCAGAGAAGGATCCTCCCTCTGTTCTACGGCAGCAAAAAAAGCATCCATATCCACATGGACAATATATCGTTCCCCTGACATATTTTATATCCTCCCCTTGAGTATAATCCGAGAGAGCCGGCAACTGCAAATGAAGATTAAAACACGAATTTTAGCGACAATAAAGAAAATATTTTTATATGAGTTCAGAGTATCAGGATCAGGCCGAATAATATCCAAATTCCGGGTTGAAGCTGATTCTCATTTAGAAAGTAAATGGAAATAGTTTTATAAACCCGCCTCGACCGACTAATAGTTGAATCAGCATTGGCTAATTTTAATTCTTATTCCGCGATCAGAAGCGTGTTGGGATCCAACTTCAAGGGAAGCAGACCCAGAGCTGGCTGATCGAAACTTTTTATCAGATTGAGGCCGATGTATTCATCTTTAAAACCGAGGGTGATCAATACATCGATATCATCCATGAAAGGTTGTAAAACAAAAGGCGCTCCCTTTTCATCGAAAAGAGGATCATCCCCTTTCAATGAGGCGCTGAACCACACTTCCATCCCCAGTTTTTTGGCGAACTCCCTAATTTTGTGAAAATCCTCTTGGTTAGAACCAGAAAAATCATATCCATCGAAAATAATGACCTCAGCTGTGTACTTTCCATGCACGATCATGGCCTCCAGGCTGCTCAGCACCCTTTCAGTCCGGGCTCCATCCTGCTGGAAATTCATGATCACCCGGTTTTTGATGATCTCATTATGCACGTCAACGGCAGCTTCCAGCTGCCTTTTCTTGGCGATCTCTTTGAAGATATGCTCATACCAGTTGATGATATAATCGACCCGGCTCGAATATGAAACGTGGATCACAACCTTACCCTGAAAGAGCTTATCGGTAGCTACGTGCACAAGGCAGGCGGTTTTCCCCACGCCTTTCCGGGAGGCAAACACCCCTACATTTCCTTTGCCCAATCCACCTTGTATGGATTTTTCCAGTATCCTCAATGGACTTCTTTTAATGAGTTCAGATTTAACCATTTTTCATTTTCCCCTATCTTTTAAGGGCCTCCTTTTTCTTTTTCTCTTGATATTCCTCTTTAAGCTGCTCAGCAATATTCTCAGGTATTTTCCCGTACTTCAAGAATTCCATAGTAAACTCAGCTTTTCCTTGGGTCATTGATCGTAATTGGTTGGAATACCCGAACATTTCACTTAGCGGGACTTCCGCATCTATTCTGGCAAAGATTCCATCCTCCATCGAACTTATGATTATTCCCCGGCGTTGATTGATGCTGGCAAAAATATTTCCGGCAAACTCTGTCGGCCCCTCGACCGACAGTTTCATTACAGGTTCTAAAATTTGTGGTTGAGCTTTGTTGTAAGCCTGTTTAAATGCATCCCTAGCAGCTGTCTGAAACGCCAAATCCGAGGAGTCGACAGGATGATACTGACCATCTGACAAAACAACGCGAACACCCACAATAAGGAACCCAATAAGGTTCCCTTTTATAAGCGCCGAGCGGAAGCCTTTATCGCAAGAAGGAATAAATTCCCGGGGGATGCGGCCGCCTTTGATCTCATCGACAAAAATATAATCCTCTTCAGAAGGTTCAATATAACCTGCAACCCGTGCGAACTGCCCGGCTCCTCCTGTCTGTTTTTTATGCACATGATCAAACTCAGCTTTACGGCTTATGGCTTCCCGGTACGCTACTTGAGGCATTCCTGCTTCTACCTGGGCTTTGTATTCTCTTTTCATCCTCTCGATATAAACATCCAGATGAAGTTCTCCCATTCCTTGGATGATCGTTTGTTTTGATTCAGGATCCACAAAGGTACGAAAAGTAGGATCCTCTTTGGCAAAACGGTTAAGCGCTTTTACCATATTATCTGATGAACGGTTGTTTAGAGGTTTCAAGGCCAAGGAAATAACAGGTTCAGGCACGAAAATTGACGTCATAGCATAATTCAGACCCGGTTTCATAAAAGTATCACCCGAGGCACAGTCGATCCCAAACAGGGCAACAATATCTCCTGCCCCAGCTTCAGTAATATCAACCATGCTGTCGGCATGCATGCGGATGAGCCTGCCAACCTTAAAATTTTTTTTCATACGGGAGTTATATAATTCATCTCCCTTTTTAATTTTCCCTTGATAGATCCGTATGTAGGTCAATTGGCCATAAGGGCCTTCCTCCAATTTAAAGGCTAAAGCAACCAAAGGAGCGGAAGTATCGGATTTAAGGATGACTCTTTCATCCTGGTTATCTAAATCAAGCGCGACATTTTCCACTTCGGAAGGATCAGGAAGATATCGGACCACTGCATCCAGTAAAGGTTGAACTCCTTTATTCCGGTAGGCCGACCCCATAAAAACCGGCGTCAGTTGCCGCGCCACCGTCCCTGTCCGGATCGCTCGATATATAAGTTCTTCCGTTACCTTATTTTCCAGGATCGCTTCCATCAATTCATCGGAAAACATGCTTGCGGCATCGAGCATTTCTTCTCTTTTTTGGATGGCTTCCGGCTGTAAATCAGAAGGAATTCCATCAGTTCGCACCACTTCACCTTCCGGTCCATCAAAATAAAGCGCTTTCATGGAAACGAGATCGACCACACCATGGTATTTATCTTCAAGACCGATGGGGATCTGCATTAGCACAGCATTATGGCCTAAAACAGACTTAAGCTGATCTTTGACTTTATAGGGATTAGCTCCCAGACGGTCGCATTTATTTATGAATGCAATGCGGGGCACATTATATCTTTTAAGCTGACGATCGACTGTGATGGTTTGAGATTGAATGCCTCCCACAGAACAGAGCACCAGGATGGCTCCATCCAGGACCCGCAGCGCCCGTTCTACCTCGATGGTAAAATCTACATGTCCCGGGGTATCAATGATATTGATCGAGTGTTCCTTCCATTCAACATAGGTTGAAGCGGAAGCTATAGTGATACCCCGCTCCTTTTCCAGCTCCATCGAATCCATAGTCGCCCCGACACCGTCTTTTCCTTTGACTTCGTGGATCTTGTGAATTTTTTTGCAGTAGTACAGGATTCGCTCTGTCAGTGTTGTCTTCCCGGAATCGATATGCGCACTGATCCCTATATTCCGCATCTTCTTTATGTCCGTATTCATTGTATAAAGCCTCTATAAATTAATATGATCAGGATTTTTTAATGCTGATATTTTCCTATTGGGAAAGGAATGTATTTTACACAATTTCCCTATTTTTTGCAACTTACCGAATCTAATTCTTCAGCTGAATAACGGATCCTTCAATATCAAGATAAATAATTTTATCCTGAGCAGGTTCTCCGTTTATATGAAATTTAATGTCAAGCTGCTTAACTTCGGATCTAAATTGGAATCCCCTGAATTTTCTCTTAGATCTCTCTAAAACAAAGTTTATCTCCCCATTTTCGGCTGAGAGAGTATCTTTTTTTCTAAATTGAAAGGACTGCAAATCATTCAGGTCTTCAATATATTCTATCCTGCCCGAATAAGATGTTCTTTTTTTGGAGTGAAATATAAGGTTCCATCTGGATTCTTTTTTCCAGACAATGATAAAGGGTTCTTCAGAGCCTATCCAACAGGAGATAACCCCAGGAAGTATATCAGTACTCAAACCCTGACATAAGGCTTTTTTCGCCTCCATCATCTGTCCGCTTTTAATATAGGATTCGGCCAGAGAAAAATTAAGGAACAATAAGCTTGAATCAAGTTTAAACGCCTCTTTATATGCTTTAACTGCCTTTTTTCCCTTTCCTTGGGTTAAAAAGAAGTGGCCCATGTCTTCAAATCTTTTAGCTACTGGAATTGCCAGATCTTCCTCCAATTCGACGGCTGTCTGATAAGCATGTTCTGCTTTAATAAAATTTTTCTTTCTATAAAGATCATTGCCTTTTTGAAAAAAGAGAGAGGCTAAATTATTCATATAAAAATCACGATACATTTTTTCTATTTCATTCTGGGATTCAAATATGCCCTTATCCAAAATTTTAAATAGGAAGGGAGTATAAAAAATTGCCTGATCCTCATCGCTATGAGGGCCTTTTTGGGCTTTCTTTAGCGCCCTCCGGGCCCTGGATACTTTTTCCTCTAATATTGAAAATCGTGCTGATGCAAGATTAAGAAAAATTCTTTCTTCTGGGGGAGGCTTTGACATCATAAGAATCGAAAGAATAATCTGCATTTTTTTTGAGATAGCACCAGATCCTTCCCTCAATCTTATCAAAACTTGATCACCCAATACACTTGCTTCAGCTTCCGTAAATTTTTTAGTGGAACGGATGAGAGACTCTATCCTGTCAGGTCCAGCTTTTATAACTGCCCAAACTTCCGAGTCATAAGAAATCATTCTATCCATAAGTCCGTCCCCTAAACTGTAAAACATAAAATCATTGGATTCCTTTAAATTCTGTATCTTTGGTCTAAATATATACGGGATTTCCTCTGGTGATATCTTTTTCGTAAGGGGACTCGCGATTATATTATGATAGCGGGCTGGAGAAGTATTAAAAAAAACATAGGAATCACGCTTTATCTCTCTTTTAAAAAAATTATGAACTTTTTTTTCAACTTTAAATGACTGCAGTCTCACAATATTTAAATAGTAATGTTTAAAATCGAAACCACAAATAACCATTATAGAAAGTCCTGAAATCAAAAGAATACGAAGCAAATTTCTTTTTGATAGGCTTTGATTTTTAAACCACTGATTCTCTGATGCCAAGGAAGCAATCTTATTAATTCCTTTGGCCAAACAAATAAAGAACAAGGGAAGAAAAAATATAAAATATCTGGGAGATGAAATGACATCACGCCATCTTGGACCTGAAAAAACAAAAAGTAAATAAGGGATAAAGATTGATAGTATAATTAAAAAAGCGGATTTCCTTTTATCAAAAAAACCAGATATCAATCCCAATAGAGCCAACCCGCTCAAGCTCCAAAAGAAAAATAAACTCTTAAAATAAAGAATGTAAGAAAAAATGTTTTTAAAAATTGTTAATGGATTAAAAGATGCAGCATGTGAGGAAAAATCATTATCAAAAAGATATGACTGGACCATGTTTCTGGCCCCCTGGTCAGGATAATATAAAAAAACCAGGATCAAAAAGATAGCCACAATCGAAAGAAAAAAAGGCAAATAGATTTTAGATAATCGTATACATCGAGGAAATTTTTTCTCCGTCCTCCATTCCCACAAGAACATAAGGATCACAAAAACTGCATAAGCAGGTAAAATAACCAGGCTGAAATAATGGGTATAAATAAGTAGGGATGTAGAAGCAATGAATAAAATCCACAAATGACATTTATTTACATGTAAAACTTTCACAAAAAAAAACATGGAAAGCATGGCAAAAAAAGCATAGGCTGTGTAGGCTCGGGAAAAACGGGAATAATAAATAAAATATGGTGCAAAACTTACAAAAACAGCCGCCAGAAGTCCTTCTCGCTTAGAGAAAAGCAATTTACCCAAGAAATAAATCATTAAAATACTTAAGATACCGAAGACTGCAGCAGGGAGCCGGGCCATAATTTCAATTTTCCCTAATGGAAGCAAAAAATGTACTAAGAGGCTGAAGAAAGCACTCCCTACATTATGGGAAACAACAAAAGATGTCGGTTGATAACACACTCTTATGGTATGAAGAGGTTCATCCCGATTAAGAACTATATTCCCCAAGTTATAAAACCGAACCAGAGAACCGAATAAAAGAAGTACAATTAAAGACCAAAAAAAGAAAGATTTATGGAACTTCATAAAAAAATCCATTCTGTTAACAAAAATCTATCATAAAATTTTAAACTAAATCAATCAAAGTTTTTTTAATCTTAAAATTCAATCTTTGGATAAAACATTTGAAACTCTGTAAAATATCTGAAGAGGCAAATCATGAAAGAATTTCTGGATAAAAATATAAAAGAAAAAATCCATCAAGGTGAATGGTCCTGGGAAAGAAAGAAGGGAATAGGAGTCATCGGGCTGCATGAAGGCAAAACCCTTCTCAAAGCTTTAGACCGCAGCCGTTTCGCCAAACCAGTTGCCGGCTGTGATCAGGATAAGGAAAAGGTTGGGCAATGAAAAAAGAGCTTCCGGAGCTTTATTACACCATGCGCTATGAGGAGATGCTAAAAAGAGAAGATGTGGATATCGTAGCCATTTTTACCCCGGATTCCCACCATGGAGAACACATCGATGCCGCTTTCAAAGCGGGAAAGAATGTGATCTGCACCAAACCTTTGGTCAACAGCATACAGGATGCAAAAGAAATCTTGGAATCCGCAAAAAAAACAGAACGGAAGTTGATGGTGGGGCAGAGCACCCGCTTTTCGAATCATTCCATAGACAAAGAAGGACCTTCGAGAGAGGAGAGTTAGGCGAACTGGAATTTGCGGATGCCCATTATATTCATCGCATGGATTGGTTCTATGAAAAAAGCCCTTGGGCTGCGACTGAAACAGATTGGATATTTCTGGGGATGAGCCATCCTGTTGACCTTCTGCGATGGTATTTGGGACCGATCGAAGAAGTGCATGCCTACGGAAAGACTTCTGCACTGGGTCGAGCCTATGGATTAAAAGGTTCTGATATTTATATCGTCAATATGAAATCTAAAAATAAAAAAATTGGACGGGCTATGGGCCATTATGGGCTTAAAGAACTTCCCAGCGCGCGCAACGCCATCGAACTTATTCTCTTTGGTAACAAAGGAACCAGT
Source organism: uncultured Eubacteriales bacterium (assembly GCA_964557845.1). Lineage (GTDB taxonomy): Bacteria > Acidobacteriota > Aminicenantia > Aminicenantales > Aminicenantaceae > CAZLBV01. The sequence continues at coordinate 11,129 of CAZLBV010000337.1, forward strand.
ATGGCACAATACCATGATATGAAATACAAATATACTGTCGAGGATGGAACGGAAGTATGTGAAGACCCGCTTTATTCCCTCCGGCATTATTACTTCAACAGCGAGATCCATGGGATGCACTATGGAGAATTCGCCAATTACACCGATTATTTTATTAAGGCATTGATTGAGGGCAACCCCTATCCCCTGACCTCCAGGAAGGTGTGGAAACATTCTGTGTGATGGAAGCCATTCGGAGATCTGCTCAAGACGGAAAGCCGGTTAAAATCGCCTCAATCCTCAAAGAAATTGGATTAAAAACATAGTTTAAAAAGCCCTGCATATACTAAACCTAGAAAATATCTTTTCTATTCACCGCTGGTTTGGCGGCCGCCTGCTGTTGAAGATGAAAAACCAGCAGGAAATAACCGTCAGTTTGAGTTATGCTTCTGCCTTTAAACAAAAGATCAATATGTAAAATCAGCGGTCTTTAGTATTCCGTTCATTAAGCAATTCGATCATAAGCAATCCGATCTCAGTATTATCAAGATAAAATCCATGAACAGGATCCGACTCATCAGCCAGAGCGGCAAAACGTTCGCTTCCATAGCCTTTGGCAAACAAAGGAACGAGAGAATTGGTATGATAATCAGAATGCCATTCCATCCCGGCGATCTTTCCTTTCCCTTTATTCTCCAATGGTTTCCAAATTTCTGAAATATCGCCACCCTCCGCTTCAATTCCAGATACTGGGCCCGTGATATAGCCTGTTTCATGGTCACTGGTAACTATAAGCAGAGTATTGTCCCAGCTGGTGTGAGTTTCGATCCATTCCACCACTGCCTCTACCGCCTGGTTGAAAAAGACCTGTTCCTCGATTAATCGGCTTTTCTGATTATCTTCACACGCCCAATCTACAGCACCTCCTTCAACCATTAGAAAAAATCCATCAGGATCATCATCCAGCACATTAAGGGCCCCCAATGTCATTTCACTTAAACTGGGGACAGTATCGACCAGAGGAACTGCAAATGGTTCGGCATCCACCTCTCCTTCCCGGTCTTGCTGTAAGGTTCTGTAAATAGGCGCGATCCCAAATACACGGCTTGGTGTCTGGCCGTCAATTAGAGAGTGAAAGCCTGCCAGGCTCTGGATCACTGTCCAGGGATCGGGATGGCCGTCTCCGTCAGCATCGGCACCGGCTTCCCCTTGCACAAGATCCTCCCAGGTTACTTGATCTTTAACAAACCGGAAGTTCGGCCCTTCGACAGGTTTTCCAAATCTATCATAATAAGGATGGCCGCATCCCATAACTACATCTGCCGAACCCTCACAAATAATCTGTTGTGCGATTTCTCCATACTTATAGCGCTGATCAATGTGAGCGAGGAAGGCCGCTGGAGTAGCATGACAGAAAGGAACTGATGTGACTGTACCTGTTCTTTTACCGAAAGCTTCCGCTTCCTCGATGATATTTGCCAACTTTGATCCTTCCGGATCGATACCGACCATACCATCGTTTGTTTTAACTCCTGTAGCCAAAGCTGTGCCCGCTGCCGCAGAATCAGTTGGATCAGACAGGACGAATTCAAAGGATCCCCAGGCTTTTTGCGGATCATAGGGCGTGCTGGAAGCTGAATAAGTACTGACGGCAAATTGAACCGGAAAGGAATCATACACAGGCGATTCAGCCTGGCCGTACTGGTAAAGATCAGCCAATTCAAAACAGTTGTAACCACATCCATCCGAGATCATAAGAATGATATTAAAAGGCCTGGGTGCTTTCCGGCAGGAAAAGAAATAGATCAGAGATGTCCCAAAAATCAGAAATGCCATGATAATAATTAAAGACTTTTTTTTCATAACGTCCTACTTAATATTTATAAGAAAGTGTTTCATATCATAAGAGATAAGCAACCGTCAATTTTAGATTAGATCATATGTTGTGATTAAAGTATTCGCTCGCTCCTGTTTTGACTCTATGCATCCCAAAACAAATCACATATAAACTGTTTACATTAAAAACTCTGCTGTATAACATATACTTAAAGATGTAAATAACAAATAATTTGACGGAGGTTTAAAATGCATAGACAGGGATGGATCATGGAATTTTTAGTCATATTTTTTATCACTCTGGTGGTAGCAGTTATTGTGACTTTATTGTGGAATCTGATCGCGCACGGTAACGCCATAATCGACTGGGCCAGCTCGTTCCGCTTTGCCATTATTTTCGGAATTGTTTTACCTCTGGCCAACCGGGTTGGAAAAAAACACCAAAAACCTTAATCAAATCAATAGATTAGCCGTTTTTAGATTTTATTCCCCTTTGGTCTTTGTCTTCTTCGGCTCAAATAACAAAACCCAGGCCGGAGCATCAGAGCGGGAGCGGTGCCGAGTTCCTTTCTTGACCAAAAATCCTTCCATTTCATTAAGTTCTATGGTTTCTTTCTCGGTATCAATATAGATCTTACCCTTTAATACAAAAAACAGCTCGTCTTCCTGGCGGTGAGCGTGCCAGTCAAAGACGCCATGTATCATAGCTACTCTCAGAGCCGCATTCCCAACATGAGCAATGTCTTTGGGTTCCCACGGTTCTTTTATGCTATCAATAACTTCATGAAAATTTATTTTTTGCATCTGTCCTCCTCGATCTTATCAGCCTGAATTATTCATCCAGGTTAGATACACTCACTCAATCGAGAGCAAGATTGATAAGGCAAACTATCGATAAATGAAAACACCATAGGCGAGAAAACCTCCCGCCTATGGTGATACCAAAGATTGGCAGGGATGTCAATTAAGATAAAGAATTTCTGCCGATTTAATTTATTTTTCTTCTTTTTCTTCTTCAATTCTACGGACATATTTTTCGAAAGCTTCTTTTCCTTCATCCTTCCAGTACTGCCGGTAGTATTTCCAGTTTTTGGGATCTTCTGAGTGCACCCAGTCCAAATCTCGATTTATGTCGGAAGCTCTTTCTTTATCATGGAATTTACGCCGGAAATAATCATGACCATTATCCCGATGATGACTGATCCCACTGAAAAGGATCTTGGCAAGAATAATAATCCCGAAGGCCTGCCAGTATGAGATCTTCCCGAGCCCGAAAATTGCAGGCATGAGCCAATTCCACAGCATCTGGACGATCAATCCAAACAGAAAAGCAAATATCACCGCTAACAATAGACCGCCTAAAGTCCATCCAATGATACGGACAACCTTGCTGCCCTTCTCTGACGATGAATTCCAGTGTGATTTCATGAACACATGCATTTTTTCCTCCTATGAATTTACCAATCCATTCATTTCATTTTTGATCTTTTTTAAGGCTCTTGATTTTCTCGCAAGCAGCGTCCCCACTGGAATACCCCATTGTTCAGAAAGATCACGGTAAGAAATCCCTTTAAATTCAGTTGCGATCACAACAGCTCTCTGCTCATCATTAAGATTATTTATGGAGTTATAAACCTTCTCCTGCAGCTCCTTTTTTTCAACTTCCCCGGCAGTATCATAGCGGCTGTCCTGGAGAAAATCACTCAAAGCAACTGTCATTTTTCTGGTTCTAAACAGATCGACTATCCGGTTCCTAAGCGACTGAAACACATAGGCAGAAAGATCTTCTACGGGACGGGCAACATTCGCCTTCTCGAATAAGCCAAGCATCACATCCATTACAATGTCTTCCGCATCCCGGTCAGCAGCATCATCTATCCTGTTTCGAACGAACGCGACCAATCGGTGGTACTCCTTGCTAAAAAAATCTGTGAGCCTTTTCATTTTATTCTTTGACCTTACATCATGAAGACGAACTCCCGCACCATTTATTGCATTTTACCTTATTTTTTTAAATATTTAATCAGCAATTTATATGACCGCGAATTCAGGGCAGTGAAGTGGCCATCTCATTATCACCCTCTCCCAGCTTCCCTGAAAGACGCGGAATCTACGCTTTAAGCCAATATGCGAAATGGCCTGGATCATCAGCGGCCCGAGATTAGTTAGCCACAACATATAATGTTTTCCTCAAGATGAATTTCAAGACACCGATAATAATTTGATTATAACTTCGATCAGCAATTTTTATGAATAATTCAGGTCAGTATTCGTCCCAGGATTTTATCCTTAGATCCTCCAATCTCACCTTTGCGATCGAATCAATAAACCGCTCTGCTAACTGAAGGTTTGTTATCAGAGGAACATTAAAATCCACGGCTCGGCGCCTTATCAAATAATCATTGGTTAGGGCATCCTCATCTATACTTTTAGGTATATTGATAATGAGCTCAATTTTTCTTTCCACGATATACGTTACTGTATTCGGCTCCTTCTTCTCCAAAGGAAGATAAAGCACCTGACTTTGGATACCGTGATATTTCATGAAGTCTGCGGTTCCTTGTGTTGCAAAGAGGCGGAAGCCAAGATCCTGAAGCTGCTTGGCATAGGGTAAAAAAGATGCTTTGCTCTCAAAAGGACCTGTAGACAATAAAATGTTCTTTTGGGGATAGTTGAATCCGACCGAAAGTAAGGCTTTTAAAAAAGCCTCTTCAAAACTATCACCAACACAGGCTACCTCCCCGGTTGAAGCCATCTCTACACTCAGCACAGGATCTGCCCCTTTGATCCTGGTAAAGGAAAATTGGGGAGCTTTAACTCCGACATAATCCAGCTCGAAACAGGATTTATCGATCGGGTCCAGGTCTTCTCCCATTATTATGCGGGTAGCCAGATCAATAAAGTTCATTTTGAATACTTTGGACACAAAAGGAAAAGAACGGGACGCGCGAAGATTGCATTCGATGACTTTAACCGCATTATCCTTAGCTACAAACTGGATGTTAAAGGGACCGTTAATATCTAAAGATCCGGCAATCTGCCGTGCGATCCTCTTCATCCTCCGGGTTGTTTCCAGATAGGTCTTCTGCGGCGGCAGCACCATAGTAGCATCTCCGGAATGAACACCTGCGTTCTCGACATGCTCACAAATGGCATAAATAAACAGCTCTCCCTTTTTGGCCACCGCATCAATCTCTATTTCCTTAGCATTTTCGATAAATTTACTGATGACCACCGGGTATTCAGGCGAGATCCGGGAAGCCATAACCAGATATTTTTCCAGCTCAAAATCATTTAATGCCACCGACATGGCGGCCCCGCTTAAAACATAGCTCGGCCTTACCAATACCGGATACCCGACACTTTGTGCAAAAGTTATGGCTTCCTCTATATTAGTCAGCTCTTTCCATTCCGGCTGGTCAATACCCAATTCATCCAGTAAAGAAGAGAACTTATGCCTGTTCTCCGCTTTGTCTATACTTTCAGGAGATGTCCCTAACACTTTTAATCCATACTCACGGCACTTCATGGCCAGATTGTTGGGTATCTGTCCTCCCATGGAAAGGATCAATCCCTCTGCTGATTCCAGTTCATAAATATCAGCTACAGTCTCAAAGCTTAATTCTTCAAAATATAAGCGATCACAAATATCATAATCCGTGCTCACAGTCTCAGGATTATAATTGATCATAATGGTATTTTTGCCCAATCTCTTAAGCGCCTGAACCGTATTAACACAGCACCAGTCGAACTCGACCGATGATCCGATCCGATAGGATCCAGATCCAAGAGTAATGATCGTGTTCTTTTTCTTAAAAAAAATATCATTTTCGATACCATTGTAGGTTAGATATAGATAATTGGTTAAGGCAGGATATTCTGCCGCAAGAGTATCGATCTGTTTGACAAACGGCTTGAGTCTCCATTTCTTTCTGAGATCTCTAATCTCCAATTCCTCCCGGCCAAACGCCACACCGATCTGCTTATCTGAAAATCCATTTTGTTTAGCCTTAAAGAGCAGATCTTTACTGCTTAAAAGCTTATCAAATCCTGTGTTTTGTAAATCCTTTTCAAGCTCGACTATATTTTTGATTTTATGTAAAAACCATTTATCTATTTGAGTTAATTCATGGATCTTCTCGATGGTCATCTGTTTGACCGCTTCAGCAATGGCAAATAGTCTCTTTTCCGTAGGGGATTTAAGTGCGTCTTCCAGATCATTAAAAGTAATATCATTGCAAACCAAACCGTACATGCCAACCTGCAGCATGCGGATAGCCTTTTGCAGCGTTTCCTCGAAAGTCCTGCCGATAGCCATGACTTCGCCGACGCTTTTCATTTCACTCCCGATCTTACGGGAGGCCCTTTTAAACTTGGTGAGATCCCAACGCGGGATCTTTATAACCACATAATCCAGAGCCGGTTCAAAACAGGCTTTAGTAATTTTTGTAATAGAATTATCGAGTTCAGCTAAAGAATGGCCCATTGCCAATTTGGCAGCAATGAAAGCCAACGGATAACCTGTCGCTTTAGAAGCAAGCGCACTGCTGCGGCTAAGACGGGGATTGACCTCTATTATCCGGTAGTCATCGCTTTTTTTATCCAAGGCGAACTGGACATTGCACTCGCCGACAATACCAAGATGACGAATAACCCGGATGGAAATATCCCTGAGCTTGTGATACTCACGGTTTGTTAAAGTCTGAGAAGGGGCTATGACAATGCTTTCGCCGGTATGAATACCCATGGGATCGAAATTTTCCATGTTGCAGACTGTGATGCAGTTATCATAGGCATCTCTGACCACTTCATATTCGATCTCTTTCCAGCCTTCCAGATATTCTTCAATCAATACCTGCGGTGCAAACGCCAGTGCTCTCTCGACCCTATCCGCCAATTCCTCATCAGTGTAGGAAATTCCTGATCCTAATCCCCCTAAGGCAAAAGCCACGCGGGCCATGACCGGAAAGCCGATCTCCCTGGCCGCAGCCAAGGCTTCTCCCAGAGAAGTAACTGCTATGCTTCTCGGAAGCTTTAGATCTATTTCGTTTAACTTCTTTTTAAATTCTTCACGGTCTTCACACACCTTAATAACAGATGCAGAAGTACCCAACACTGCGACATTAAATTTATCCAAAATCCCATTTTCGCTCAGCTCCAAACCACAGTTCAGAGCAGT
>CAZLBV010000338.1:0-9469 GCA_964557845.1 uncultured Eubacteriales bacterium
CGTCGAAGAGATAGCGGAAAACAATCAAAAAGGCCGGCCCGCACTGGTTGGCACCATATCGATAGAGAATTCCGAATATCTCTCCTCTCTACTCCATAAACAAGGGATAAAACATATCGTCCTTAATGCCAAATATCATGAGATGGAAGCCAAGATAATCGCCCAGGCAGGCAGGATAGGAGCCATCACCATCGCTACCAACATGGCAGGACGAGGAGTGGATATTCTGCTGGGAGGAAATCCGGAATACCTGGCCAGAGAAAACCTCTCAAAAAAAGGAAAAGATCTTGAAAAAATTAACCCGGAAGAATTCGAGGCAGCTGTTGAGGAAACCCGCAAGATCACCGATCAGGAACATGAACAGGTCATAAGCCTTGGGGGGCTTCATATCATAGGTACAGAAAGACACGAGGCGCGCAGAATCGACAACCAGTTAAGGGGACGTGCTGGCAGGCAGGGAGACCCCGGCTCATCCCGTTTTTATCTATCCCTCGAAGATGATCTGATGCGGATCTTCGGAAGCGACCGGTTATCCGGACTGATGGGACGAATCGGAATGCAGGAAGGTGTTCCCATAGAACACAAAATGGTCAGCAAAGCCATCGAACGGGCGCAGAAACAGGTTGAAGCCCAAAACTTCTCCATCAGAAAACACCTCCTTGAATATGACGATGTGATGAACAAGCAGAGGGAATCCATCTACCGATTAAGAAGGGAAATTCTGAGGGGCGAGAGTAAAAAAGAATATATCCAGGAAGTAATCCAATCCATTCTCGATTGGATCATGGAAAACCATACCAATAAAGAAAAATCCCCGGATGAATGGGATACCGAAGGATTCACCAAAGCGATCGGAGCACAGTTCGGTTTGAATGCTGAAGAACTCGGGATCGATTGGGACACCATTAATTTCGACGAGCTCAATGAATTGATGTCAAACAAATTACAGGAGATCTATTCTGACAAAGAGAAATTACTCACACCTGAAAGGATGCGTGAATTCGAGCGAGTCATAATGCTCCAGATCATCGACAATCAATGGAAAGACCACTTATTAGGAATGGATTATCTTAAGGAAGGGATCGGGCTTCGCGGCTATGGGCAGAGAGACCCTCTGGTAGAATATAAAAAAGAAAGCTATGACATGTTCCAGGCTATGATGGACCGGATCGAAGATGAGACCATCCGCTATCTATTCCTGCTTCAGCCAGTAGAAGAACAGGAGCTTCCCCAGAGAAAAGAACAAAACCTTTATTACAGGGCCCCGCAAAATTCTCCAGCAGCACCCCGCGGAAAGCAGGCTCGGTCTATGATCCCTAAAAAAAGAAAAAAGAAAAAAAAGAGACAATAAGTGAGGAAAGATGTTGGATAAAAATTTGAAATTGGGATTGACTTTCGATGATGTTCTGGTGCTTCCTTCCAAAACAGAGATAATTCCTGCTGAGGCGAACGTATCTACAAAATTGAGCAGGAATATATCTCTTAACATACCAATAGTCAGCTCAGCTATGGATACGGTAACTGAGTCTAAAATGGCAATCGCGCTGGCGCAGGTCGGAGGGATCGGTATTATCCACCGCAATTTATCCTTAAAAAGACAAGTTGAAGAAGTGGATAAAGTAAAGCGCCATGAAAGCGGCATGATCGTCGACCCGATTACCATGCGGCCCCACAACAAGATATTTGAGGCCCGGGAAGCCATGGAAAAATACAAGATCTCCGGACTCCCCATCACCGATGAGAGTAATACTCTGATGGGGATATTAACAAACCGGGATATTCGCTTTGAAACACGCTTGAACCTTCCCATAGATGAAGTTATGACCAAAGACCTGATCACTGTCCCGTTAGGGACATCACTGGAAGAAGCGGAAAAACTATTTCATAAACATAAAATCGAAAAGATATTGATGGTCGATGGAAACTATAAATTAAAAGGTTTGATAACTTACAAGGATGTACTGAAGAGAACCAGATATCCTCTGGCGACCAAGGATGAATTCGGAAGGCTGAGAGTCGGTGGAGCCGTAGGAGCGGCAAATGACACTTTGGAACGGGCCAAAGCGCTTATCGACGCCAAGGTGGATGTTTTGGTGGTAGACACTGCCCACGGCCACTCAAGGCGCGTTCTTGACATCATCAAAATGCTTAAGAAAGAGTTTCCAAAACAGGAGCTCATCGCTGGAAATATTGCTTCTAAGGAAGCAGCTAAAGATCTGATCGAACTGGGAGTGGATGCTGTTAAGGTTGGAGTAGGCCCCGGATCTATCTGCACGACCAGGATAGTAACCGGCGCTGGAATCCCTCAGATCACTGCGATCGCAGAAGTATTTTCCCTTACAAAGGAAAAAGGAATTCCTCTCATTGCCGACGGCGGGATAAAATATTCCGGGGATATAACCAAAGCCATTGTGGCCGGAGCCTCATCAGTCATGCTTGGGAATCTGCTGGCAGGAACGATCGAATCTCCTGGTGAGGTGGTCATTTATCAAGGCCGTTCGTACAAAACCTATCGTGGCATGGGTTCGTTGGAAGCCATGCGGGAAGGAAGCCGGGATAGGTATTTTCAAGATACCATCATTGGAGAAACCAAGCTGGTTCCGGAAGGAATAGAAGGAAGGGTTCCTATTAAAGGAAACGTATCCCACCTCATCGAAATGATGGTTGGCGGTCTAAAAGCCGGCATGGGGTATGCCGGAGCACGGACTATAGCTGAATTACAGGATAAAGGTAAATTCATCCAAATCACCCTGGCCGGGATAAAAGAGAGCCACGTGCATGATGTTATTATTACGAAAGAGGCTCCCAATTACCACCTCGACTAATTGGGCCTGAATTATTAGTAAAATTGGCCGACTTCAAAAAGTTTTATATCCTATTTGTATAATAATTGTTTTTTTAGTAATCAATGCCTATAAGTAATCTTGATACTTTTATTAAAAATAGTCGGCCTCTTTTACCCTACGGGCGAACCAATCTCAGCGCCTTTGTTTCGGCTTGGCAGGTTCAAGGTAGTTTACTACATTTTCACCTGCCAGCGCCTCGCAAATGCACTTACCTTGATCCGCTAATAATCCAGGCTTATCGTGTTTCCGCAAATCTCAGGAATCCGTATATCTTTGAGGGGAGGTGGGTGAGGGAGGGAATGGGATAGTCACTTCACTGCCCTGAATTCGCGGGATTACACATACAGCTTCATTCAGGGCAGCTTGCGTTTGCACCAACCTCGACGTGTAAATAATCTAGATATTTTCGGTTTAACTTAGAAATAAAATAACCGATCATTTTACTTGTTTAATACGATTTTTATCATCGACTATTACGATCGCAGGCACAAAATATTCGAGTTCCTCATCTTCCAGCAGTGAATAGGCGGCAATGATCACCTTGTCTCCAACCACAGCTTTATGGGCTGCTGCTCCATTCACACAGACTATACCCGAACCTTCTTCTCCTTTGATCAGATAGGTCGTGAATCTCTCACCATTGGTAATGTTATAGACTTGAATTTGCTCATAGGGGGCCATCCCGGCTTCCTTCATCAGCTTTTCATCTAAGGTCAGGCTCCCTTCGTAGGCTAAATCAACCTGGGTCACAGACGCGCCGTGAACTTTGGCTCTAAGCATAAATCTCCTCATTTATTCTTTCTCCTCTGTGCTAATGATCATATTATCTATTAATCTGATCCTTCCGATAAAAACAGCCAGAGCTATTAAAGCCTGGTTTTCGATCAAGGATAGAGGCTCAAGTTCTCTGGTATCGACGATCTCGGCATAATCCAATTTAACCATTGGTTCGGCTTCAATTTTTTCCTTGATTATTTTTAACAGCTGCTTACTTTCTCGTATACCTTGATCAAACATGTCTTTGGCTTGTTTAAGGCTTCGATTTAAGACCAGAGCTGCCTTTCTCTGCTGCTGGTCGAGATAGACATTCCTTGAACTCAAGGCTAATCCATCTTCATCCCTAACAATAGGAATAACCTCAATCTTCACATCCAGATTAAGATCTTCAGCCATCTTCTTCAAAATAATCGCCTGCTGAGCATCCTTTTGTCCAAAAAAGGCGATATCCGGATGGACAATATTAAAAAGTTTAAGAACCACCGTACATACTCCCCGAAAATGATCAGGACGGGTTTTACCGCATAGCTTATTCTGCAGTCCATGGACTTCCACATAGGTTTTATAACCCAGAGGATACATATCCTCAGGGTCAGGGGCGAAAACGAAATTGACCCCTGCCTGTTCCAGGAGTCCAATATCCCTAACATGATCTCTGGGATACTCTTTAAAATCCTCATTCGGCCCGAATTGAGTGGGATTGACGAATACACTGACCACACAGGTATCCGCAGCCTTCACACAGGCCTTGATCAGGCTCAAATGACCTTCATGGAGAAATCCCATCGTGGGTACGAATCCAAGGGAATCTCCACGCTCTTTTTTATCTTGGGAGATGGCTTTCATCTCCTGGATCGCTTTTATTATTTTCATTTTCTTTCTATTCCATAAAACCTTACCCTGGCCCTATCATTCCCAGATTAGCAGCAGCAAAATCACTTTTTTCTGACCGGCTTCAACTCATTCAGGATCTTCCCATCTTTTAGATGATATGACTGAGAATCATCCGGGAAAGATCCATTTTCAACCTCTTTGACATAGGCTGAAATCGCAGTATCCAATATCTCATGAAGGTCAATATATCTTTTTACAAATTTCGGCAGATAACCATTTGAATATCCTACCAGATCATGAAAGACCAAAATTTGTCCATCGCAGAAAGGGCCGGCTCCGATCCCGATCGTAGGGATCCGCAGTTTTTCCGTGACCAATTTAGCCAGTTCCATTGGGATGCACTCTAGAATGACTGCAAAGACTCCGGCAGCTTCCAATTTCAGGGCATCTTTTAGGATCTTTTCTGCTTCCTCTTTTATTTTCCCCCTGACTTTAAACTGGCCGAGATGATAAATGGACTGGGGAGTCAGCCCTACATGCCCCATAACCGGAATCTCTGCCTCCACTAGATTCTCTATCAAACGGAGCCTCTTAGAAGAAGCCCCTTCTATCTTCACTGCCTTAGCTCCAGCTTCTTTAAGAAATCTGGAAGCATTAAATACTGATTCCTCTACAGAAAGATGAAATGAAAAATAGGGCATGTCACCGATAACCAGAGCCCGCTCTGTTCCTCTGACTACAGCCTTGGTGTGGTGGAGCATTTCCTCCATGGTGACAGGAATAGTATTGCTGTAACCGAGAACAACCATACCCATTGAATCCCCTACCAAAATGATGTCGATCCCGGCCCGATCCAAGATCTTGGCATTCGGAAAATCATAAGCCGTCAAAGCGGTGATCTTCTTTTTTTTCTCTTTTTTTTCCTGGATATAAGGGATGGTAACTTGTTGAATATCTAGTTCAGACATATCTTTTCCTTTCTCCCCATCTTGTCTTAGTGCTCAAATCATAGGTACCAAGATTGAGGTAAAGTCACTAACCTGAATCATTTATAAAAAAATGTCGTTAGAAAAACTTAATATCCTATTATTATCGCAAATGGACATAAAGTCCACATAAATAATGACCACTATTCCTTTGATTTATTTCCTAATGGCACATAGAACAAAGGACTTTTTTTCATCTGGCTTATTTTATTGATCAGGTCATTGATATCCTCATCCCGGTTCCAATCCAAATCATCGGCTTTTACCACCAGAAGAGGAGCCGCCTGATAGTTAAAAAAGAAATAATCATAAGCTTCGATCAGATCCTCCAAATATTTCTCAGAGATATTTTTTTCGAGAGAAGCCCCTTCCTGTTCTATTCTCTTCAACAAACAAGAGAGAGAGATCTGAAGATAAACAACCAGATCTGGTTTTGGAATACGCTCACTAAAGATCGAAAAAATCTTCTCATACACCATCAACTCATCATCAGCCAGTATCTGATAAGCATAGATCTTGTCTTTTTCAAACAGATAATCACATATTATCCTTTCTTCAAAAAGATTTCGCTGTAATAACCGGGTCTGCTGCAGGTTCCGGTTGACCAGAAAAACCAGTTGGGCTAAAAAAGCAGCCCCCTCCTTTTCCTCATAAAAATCTTTTAAATAAGGATTATCTTTTCGGTCGAATATTACCTGGCCTCCTATCTTCTTAGTTAAAATTTCAGCTACTTTGGTTTTTCCTGATCTCATAACTCCATCTATGGCAATGTGCTGAAACTGGATGTTTTCTTTATCGGACATTTTTCAACCTGGATTGATATCACAATTTTATATTAATGACTGCACAAACATAACGGATAAAAGAAGATAAGTCAATAATATGAAGATCAAAAGGCAGAATATAGAAGACAGGAGATAGAAGAAAATCTAAAACCTAAAAATGAAATTCAAAACAGAAGAAATAGTTTTAAATGTTAAGTTTTAAGTAAAAAAGCCTCATTTCAATTAGGTAGAGTTTAAAGGATTCAAAAATAGCAGGGGATTTCTTTTTCTTCCCCCTCACCTCTCGCCCCTAACCTTTCATCCACTCATTGGCTCATTGACTCATTCACATTGGTTGGTTCATCCTTCCGGTATGATTATCCAAGCGATGATATAAAATAACATCATGGGGAATAGGGCTGTCACCAAAGTAAGCGCTACGAAAAGCAAACGGACCAAAGAAATATCCAGATTCATGTATTCTGCCAGTCCGGCACAGACCCCTGCGATCATTCTATTTTCTTTAGGACGATAAAGTTTTTTACTCATTTTATCCTCTTATTTTAATATACGAATTGGAAAGCAAAATCGTTCACCACCCTCGACACTCGAATAATCCGGAATAAAAATGGACTATTCGTTAAAAATATCGATGTTTATAACGCATTTATTCCGGATAAATACTCTTTAAGCTCATTAAACAGGCGAGACGGATCTTCTATTCGATCCTCTTCCAGCAACTTCCTTAATGTTCCCCAAATAGGTTCACCACAACGAATACATCTTACCCCTTTTTTGATAAGAAAACCTGCTGAGAGCGGATAGTATCTTATTAGATCTTCTATTTCGATATCTAACGTCAGATCTGGTTTATCCACCATATATTTCTAGATCGCTTTCAGATCAATCTCCAAATTTTATCCCTTGAGCCAAAGGAAGTTCTTTCGACCAGTTAATGGTATTGGTTTGGCGCCGCATATAAGCTTTCCAGGCATCGGACCCGGATTCCCGGCCACCTCCGGTTTCTTTTTCCCCACCAAAAGCCCCTCCTATTTCTGCTCCAGAAGTTCCGATATTTACATTGGCGATCCCGCAATCAGAGCCAGCAGCAGAAAGAAACTGTTCTGCTTCCAGTAAATTCCGAGTAAACATAGCACTGGACAACCCCTGAGGAACCTCATTGTGAAGCTTAATGGCCTCATCCAGATCTTCATATTCAATTAAGTAAAGAACAGGAGCAAAGGTTTCATTATGAACGATCTCTGTTTGTTCCGTCATCTTGACTATTGTGGGCTCAACATAATTATCCCCCTGTTCGGGCAGACGGCTACCTCCATAAAGCACTTTCCCGCCCTGCTCTTTCGCTTGTTCCAGGGCAGCCATCATGTCCTCTACCGCTGCTCGATTTACCAGAGGCCCCATCAAAGTTCCTTCTTGCATGGGATCACCAATACTGACTTGTTTGTAGGCTCGGATCAAACGGTCTTCAAGCTCTGCAGCAATGGATCTGTGCATAATTATCCTTCGTGTTGATGTGCATCTCTGCCCTGCAGTTCCCACGGCTCCGAATAAGATGGCTCTGACTGCCATATCCAGATCAGCATTTTCGGTGACAATGATTCCGTTGTTTCCGCCCAACTCAAGTATGGTTCGGCCAAATCTCTTGGCTACAGCTTCCGCTACTCTCCGGCCCATAGCGGTTGAACCGGTAAAGGATATCAGGGGCAGCCTAGGATCATTTATGATCTTCTCTCCCACTACGGAACCACGTCCTATCGCCAGATTAAAGATCCCCTTGAGACCATGATCCCCCATAACAGTATTGGCAATATGCTGGACAGCCACAGCAGTTAGCGGCGCATCTGAGGAAGGTTTCCAAACAACGGTGTCCCCGCAAACTGCAGCCACGGCCGCATTCCAGGACCACACAGCCACCGGAAAATTAAAAGAAGAGATGACTCCGACAATCCCTAAAGGATGCCATTGTTCATACATCCTATGCGCGGGTCTTTCAGAATGCATGGATAAGCCGTAAAGCTGCCTGGACAGACCTAAGGAAAAATCGCATATATCTATCATCTCCTGAACTTCCCCTAAACCTTCAACTCTTATCTTCCCCATCTCCAGGGTCACAAGTTCACCTAAAGGCTCCTTTTTTTCTCTCAGAGCATTTCCCAGGTCTCTCACTACCTGTCCTCTTTTAGGAGCCGGAACCATTCTCCAGGCTTGGAAAGACTCTTCAGCTTGATGGACCACCTGATCATAGGTTTTTCCCGTCGCCTGCATGACCTTGGCAATGGGCTCTCCGGTAGTAGGATTATAAGAGATCAGCTCATCACTCTGAGGATCCTCTAACCAAGCATCCGGCCCGGAACAAGCCCCCTTATTTACGTCTTCGATGTTTAATTTTTTTAAAAGCGCTTTCATAACTCCTCCCCGTACATCTTTACTATGAAACTATTTCATGAACGAATAACGGTAGTCCCGCGGAGGATTCAAATTCTCCTTAATGGCGCGCGCACTTACCCACCTTAAAAGATTCAAATAGGATCCTGCTTTATCATTGGTTCCTGAACCTCTGGCTCCCCCAAAAGGCTGGAGTCCAACAACTGCCCCAGTAGGTTTATCGTTGATATAGAAATTACCGGCACTATGGCGCAAGGTATTAAAGGCTTTAATGATGGCCGGCCGGTCGTTGGCAAAAACAGCCCCTGTCAGAGCATAAGGTGAGGTGTTGTCACATAGATCAAGATTTTTTTCATATTCCTTTTCAGGATACACATAGATGGTTAAAACCGGCCCAAAAATCTCTTCAACCATGAGCTTATGTTTGGGATTAGTCACTACCACTACTGTGGGATCAATGAAATAGCCCTTGGTATCATCATAATTTCCACCGTGAATGATCTCTGCTTCATTGGACTGCTTGGCATGTTCGATGTATTCCACAATACTGTCAAAAGCACCCTTGTCGATAACCGCATTCATGAAATTGGAGAAATCCCTGACATCCCCCATCTTAATGGTCTTCAGTTCATCTACTAATTTTTCCTTAACAGCCGGCCAGAGATTAGAAGGAATATAAGTACGGCTGACGGCCGAGCACTTCTGGCCTTGATATTCAAAAGCCCCACGGATCATAGCTGTTACTAAAGATTCGGTCTCAGCAGAGGCATGGGCGAAGATAAAATCTTTTCCCCCGGTTTCACCAACAATACGAGGATAACTCTTGTAATTCATGATGCTGGAACCTATGGTCTTC
>CAZLBV010000339.1:0-6744 GCA_964557845.1 uncultured Eubacteriales bacterium
GCAGGCAAGACCACCACCATAAAAATGATAACAGGTTTACTCCGAATAACTTCCGGAGATGTCCGGGTCAAGGGGATGGATGTCAAAAAAGAATTAAAACACATTAAGCGTTTCACCGGATATATGTCGCAAAAGTTTTCCCTCTATCCACTGCTTACCGGGTCCGAAAACATTGAATTTTTTGGAGGTATTTCCGGTTTAAGCCGGAAGGAAATAAAAAGAAAGATAAATGAGATCCGTGACTATATTCCTGAAGAATACTTAAACCGAAAGATCAAGGAACTTCCTCCGGGTATCAAACAGCAGGTGGCTCTGTTCTCCTGTTTGCTGCCTGATCCTGAGATCATCTTTTTGGATGAACCTACTTCCGGAGTCGATCCCTTGAATCGCCGTCAGTTCTGGATGCAGATCAATGGGCTTAAAAGAAGAAACAAAAGTATTCTTGTCTCTACCCACAACCTGGATGAGGCGGAGTTTGCCGATCGGATCCTGATCATCCACAAAGGTGTCATTGTTGCAGAGGGGACTCCTTATGATTTAAAGGAACAAGGGAATTTCGATTCGATAGAAGAGTTATTTGAAAAGGCTGTATCGGATGAGAAAAAGAATTAACGCGATCATAACTAAAGAGTTTTTTCATATTCTTAGAGATCAAAAAAGTCTGATCATTGTCCTGGTGCTGCCGCTTTTAATGATGTTTATATTCGGTTATTCCCTGTCCTTTGACATAAATCAGATAGAAACTGTGATCATCGATTATTCCCAGAGTGAATTATCCCGGTCTCTGATCGAAAAATTTGCTGCGGATCCCTATGTGTTGACCGGACTGTACCCCGGCCGGATGGATTCATTAAATCCAGTTGGTCAGGCAGAGGACATGCTGCGAAAAGGATCGATCAAACAATATATCATCATTCCTGTAAATTTTGCGGCCGGATATCATCAGGAGATTAAACAGGAGATAACGGCGGTGGTGGATGGAAGCGATTCGAATATCGCTAACATTGTTCACCAGTACAATGAAATGCTGTTAATGGATTTTATTTCTGAGAGAAAAAATTTAAAAGATTTCCTCAGTATTAATACAAAAACCTATTTTAATCCGGAAAATAAAAGTTCATTCTTTATTATTCCCGGTCTGGTTGCCGTTATCATGATGATGATCTCTGCTCTCCTTACCTCCCTGAGTGTTTCCAGAGAAAAGGAGACCGGGTCCATAGAGCTGCTGTATATTTCACCGCTGAGTTCCAGGGAAATAATAATTGGAAAAACCATACCCTATATTTTTGTGGCGTTACTGGAAGGAGCTTTCATAATTTTGTTTGCAAAATTCTGGTTCAATATTCCTTTTCGCGGGAATTTTTTGATCTTGCTGGTGTTTGCTCTCTTGTACGTAATCACAGGACTGTCTTTCGGGATCACCATATCCACTCTGGCTTCGACCCAAAAAGTGGCCATGATAGCAACACTTCTGGCAACCCTGCTGCCTTCTTTTTTACTTTCCGGATTTATTTTTCCCCTGGACTCACTGCCTCCTGTTTTAAGAAGTTTTTCCTATGCGGTTCCAGCCACCTATTTTCTACTGATCATTAGAGGGGTTATATTAAAGGGATCCGGCCTGGAGCATTTTATAAGTGAAGGTCTGGTGTTATTGGCCTTTAGTTTAGTGTTTCTTAATATAGCCTCATTTAAATTTACCGGAACAAGGAAGAATAAACGTTGAGAATATTTTACCTGTCTAAAAAAGAACTGCTGGAAATATTCAGACAAAAAGAAATGCTGGCCATAATGTTCATTGCTCCTTTGATCCAGACGATCATTTTGGGCTATGTTGTGACCACAGATGTAAAACATATTCCGGTGGAGATCGTTGATCTTTCTCAGAGTAAAGCCACCTCTAGAATCTCCCACCGGATACAAAGTTCTCCTTTGTTTGATGTAAAAAAGATCGCTTATACACCGGAGGATTATCTTACTCAGTTTAAGAAGGGATATGTCAAATCTGTCATTATTTTCCGGGATAATCTGAAGAAGGATTCAGGCCCCTTCACTGCTCCTGAAATCCAGATCTTATTGGATGGGGTTGATGCCAATTCTTCTCTAATAGCTGCCGGATATTTTAATGGGGTCATCCGCAAATATGTGCTGGAGGAATTCAAGCGATATGGTGTGGAGCTTCCGGTTGAAAATAAGACTTTGATCCGTTTTAATCCGGATCTGAAGAGCATAAATTACATGGGACCGGCCATTGTGGCTCTGCTTTTACTGATTATCACCATGTTTTTAATCTCCAGTGGTCTGGTCAGAGAAAAAGAACAGCAGACTCTGGATACTCTTATGATCTCCCGCTTGTCTCCATTTGAAATATATATGGGAAAATCGATCCCCATGGCTCTTTTAGGGCTTTTGGAGATGTTTTTCGGGATCGTGGTGGTGCTTTTATTCTTTAAGGTTTCGCTTAAAGGAAATATCTTGTATTTGCTGCTGGCAGCATTGATTTTTCTTTTGGCTGTTCTGGCCTATGCCTTGTTGATATCCACGGTTAGTTCCACCCAGCAGCAGGCGTTGTTTTTTTCCTGGTTTTCCATGGTGTTGTTTTTACTCCTTTCAGGATTGTTCACTCCCATTGAAAATATCCCCAAAGCCTTCAGATGGCTGGCGGATATAAATCCGCTCAGGTATTTTATAAAAATTATCAGGGAGATATTTCTCAAAGGGAACGGGATCGCTTATTTCTACCGGGATCTATTGATAATAGCTGCAATTACTATAGTGGTCTTGATTATATCTATGGTCACCTTTAGGAGGACCGTCCAGGCATGATAATATAAACAGGAGATAGAAAACCAGAAGATAGAAGAAAACCACAATGACCGAGGAGTCAGGAGCCAGAAGTCAGAATTTAAAATACTTAATTTAAGTTTGGAGTTTTAAGTATTCAGTTAAAATAAGCGGACGAGAACGGTGTTGAAAACGATGAAAATAGAATTCAGGAATGAAACCATTAATAATAGCGTGAGGTTGACTCGAATAATCCATTTAGATATATAGACACATAATGCAAAAACATCGAAAGCTGCTCGCGTCGTTGGTTTTTTTGTTTATAAGTGTTATTCTCCCCGGATGCCGCCGTGAAGTAAGCATTACCCCTGCTCACTCTGAGATTACCGTAAAAAAAATGCCCCATCCTTTGGGTTATACTGTGCAGGTGGGAGCGTTTGCACAATTGGATAACGCTGTAAAATTGACCATGTCCTTGATTGAAAACGATCTTTTTGCTTTTTACTTCCAGCATGAATCAGGATTGTATAAAGTCCGGTTCGGTGATTTTTCTTCAAAAGACCAGGCATTTGCACTGGCAGAGGAATTCCGTACCAAGGAACTTATACAGGAATTCTTCATTGTCCCTCCGGTATATAAATCTTCTGAGAGAACACCTGATATCGGTTTCAATGAAATTAGAGAAAAGATCGTAGGAAAGGCCAAAAGATATATTGGAATTCCCTACAGGTGGGGAGGAAATTCTCCGGATGAAGGATTTGACTGCAGCGGTCTCACAAGGGCAGTTTATCAGTTGGAAGGATTGGATCTGCCCAGGACTTCGAGAGCTCAATTTTCCTCAGGAACCCCTGTGAAATTAAAAGAGATAAAAAAAGGTGATCTGGTTTTTTTCTCCTCTCCAGGGAGAGATAACATTTCCCACGTGGGAATTTACGTGGGTGACAATAAATTCATTCATGCCCCAGGAAGAGACCAAACCATCCGGATGGATTCTTTATCCAATTCCTATTTTCAAAGATGTTTCCAAGGTGCCCGCACTTATTTTCAGTGATAAGTGAATGGGTGGATAAGCAAATGAGTGAATGGGGCAATGAGAAAATCCTTGTTTTTTTATTTTAAATTTTTTCTAGATTTATTCTCCACTCTGCCTTTTATCTTCTGTTTTCTTGGGGATATCGTTAATATGTGAATACATCTGCCTTAAAAAAGGGACAGTTTAATTTCTTTTTTCCCTTGATAATAATGGCATGAATTTTGCCATATGTAAAATGAAGAAAATGTAATAAGGAGGAGACAATGAACAGCAGATTAAAAAAGACTCTGATCCTGGGTGGAGTGTTTTTATTGTTTTTTTCCGGAATATTAACGGCACAAAATAATACCAAAGGACTTCAGGAAAGATTAGGCGTTAAGGATATGCTTAATAAACCTTTTGAGTTTGATGATCCTTATACAGGCATTGAAGCCATTAGAGGAGATAAATCCCGTCTAATCATGCTTTCTTCGTATATCACTAACGGAGATGGAGAGATTTCCCAATGTTTGGAACTTTCTTCCACAAATTTAATATCCTTCTATGTGGATTTTATGGCTTTGCAGACTACGGATGTGAAATTTCATTTTATCTGGACCGGACCTGAGTTCTACTATTACGAAACCGACTGGTATGAGGCCATAAAAGATGAGTATTATTATCTGGCTGTAGATACTTATCCTGATTGGAGAAGAGGGATCTATAAACTCATAATCGTGGCCGAGCTGGGAGACACCGCCAGCGGAGCCACGTGTGTCATCGAATGCGTCATGCAGTTCTATTAACTGATAGTGATAGCCGTTTTTTGTCTGTAGTGGCAATCCCCCATGGTTGTCTTTTTTTTACCCCCTAATTCTTTTTAAATTTCTTTAGCCTTTTTTTATGATCGATCAATTTAAACCCCCTGTTTTCAGAACGAAAAAATCAACCGGTGCGGCCCAAGGGAGCACGATCGGCTTGAGTGCCATGTTAGAATTATTTTCTCTTTTGGACAAAAACCTGAACTAATCCTATTATCAAAAGCGTTAATGTAATGCCGAATGCAAAACCGGTAAAGATTGCCTTTGTTAATATCTTTGATTTAACTTTATTCCAATTGTTTAACCGAATATTTATATCTTCGGCGACAACAGGATATTGCGATCCATTTTTGTCTATCGCATAAATAGTTTTATCCGATAAATGATCCTGCAGGAGTTTTCCGGCAATAAATAATTGAAAATCATTCTTAGTACTTTCAATGGTCAATTTCATTTCTTGGTGAGTCCAGTAAATATCATTCTTACCGTAAAATGCGCGATAAATATCAACAAAGAAGCTGCTGCCTAAAGTGAAAAAGCCTATTAGACCTATAATAATTAATGGGTTTATGGATTTAGTTTTCATCATTTTCTCCTTTCTTACTATTACTATAGTATATATTGTATGGGATATAAATCTTCCTTTATTTATGTTTTATATTATATGATATTCGATGATATCACATAATCTACGAAGATAATTAAGGGAGATTTGAATTAAATATAGCATACTGTATAGTAATAGTTAGCCCAGGATCGAGAAATGGAAACTCAAGAGATTAGAATCGTTCGATTGTTCAACGAAGCAATCAATCGCCATGATGTTGAAGCCCTATGCTCGTTCATGGCTCCCGATCATACTTTCATCGACGCAGGAGGTGGGATTACCACCGGAATCGAAACGATGAAGAAGGGCTGGGAAGATTTCTTCCAGATGTTTCCAGATTACCGTAATGAGATGTCCGGATATCTACAGGATGGAAACATAATCATGGTCTATGGTTGTGCAACCGGAACCTACAACGGCAAACGCGGCCTGGTTCTCGAAAACAGGATCACGATGCCAGCAGCATGGAAGGCTGTCATTCAGAATGGCCTAATCCGGGAGTGGCAGGTGTATGCCGATTGGTCCGAAGGCGTTAAAATCGTCGAAGAAGATGGAAGGGCTAACAAGCCCCTGCAGTGAGACGCCGCTGGCGCGTCGCTCCTTAGGGGCAGCGTTATGTGTAATGATTTTTTAGACATTCACTTAGGAGAACTTTTCATCCGTTTTCTTGACTGCCGTAACGACGATCCATCCCTTCTTGTATTCCAGGTCGATCGATATATCGTGAAATCCTGCTTTAGATAGTCGTTCAGTATAATCTCTTCCATTCTTGATACGAGCGATACGCCACCATTTACTGCCTTCCTCAGGATACCGGTTGATTATTAGTAATCTGCCGGTGTCCTTAAGCACTCGCAGTATCTCAGTCAATGCTTTTTCAAGGTCAGACCAGAATTGCACTGTTTCAAATGCTGTGATTAGGTCTACCGAATTGCTGTCGAGTCTAATCTCATCTGCCGTTCCATGGAGTATTTTGGGGCGATTTGTCTTTGCATCGTCTCCGCTTTTATTAATCCTCCGAGCCAGCTTTACCATATCGAGAGAATGATCTATGCCAACAAGGGCAAAGCTGTGGTTCATGTCATGAAGGCATTTGGTAAACCGGCCTCCGCCACAGCCGATATCAAGTATCGCTGAACCGTTTGCAGGCAATCTGCTTACAGCGTATTGTACATATACTGGTGTCTGGCTTCTGTTCATTGCCAAGCCCAGCACTCTACCGAGGATGCCGGTCGGTTTTCCGCCGATAGTCTTCAGTCCCACAGCCTACTCCTTTCTTGTTCTAAGCCTGCTGGTTTTACTTTTTGTCCATCTGGATATCAACAATCAACGCTGGAAAGTGTGCCATAGCCACTGCAATCCAATGACTGCGCTGTGGCTCGTTGGGCATCACCCTGGCGCGTTGTATCATTCGAATCATTGCACTATCCTCATTACACATAACGTTGAGCATAACTTGCCGCAGGCTTGCGGGGCAAAGGCTTTCAAAAAACCAAAAATATACATGCGGGCTATGAAACTTG
>CAZLBV010000340.1:0-7410 GCA_964557845.1 uncultured Eubacteriales bacterium
ATAGGCGCATTTAAAGGCTCTACCATGTTTCCGATAATTATCAGCCGGTCCGGTGTGACTGTAACTCCCTGGGATTCATTGTCGGTTCCTTCCACGAAATGCTGTGAAAATTCATAAGGGAGCCCGGCACCAGCCATGCGCACATCCCGGGAGCAGAAAAACATGGCTGACCTGACATCATGCTGAAGCTCGGCCAGCTGCTGCTGGTCGACCGCGATCCGGTTGCTGCGGTTGTACAAAGATAAAGCCCCCAGGATCACGATCAGCATGACCGTACTGCCGATCATAAGTTCGATCAGAGTAAAACCCTTTTGTTTATTTGGCCTTGCTTTCATCATTTTTGTTTTTCTTGTTGTCATTTTTATTCTCTTAATAATAACTCAATTTCTGGTAATCGTGGTGGATATGTCCGCCCTGACCTTATAATCAGTAGGATTGGTTATCAGCTCATCCGTGGATGCACCCAACTGGGCTCCGGGAAATACCAGCACCCGGATCTCCCACATGACACCTTGGACCTCAATAATGGTGATCCTGCGAAAATCAATGGTGCTGTCACCGTCGAGGTTCATGTCCTCATCCAGAGGATACGAAGATAAGGCGCTTAATTCATCCGCCAAAAGATTCCTCATCTGTTCAATCTGCTGTCTGGCTAGAAAGGTAGCGGTAGTCATTTCATCCCCCCGGTTGTTATTGAGGACGCTGTAGACAAAAAGCTGAGCCAAACCCATCAACGCCACCCCCACCAGGAACATCCCGAGCAGGGCTTCAATCAGTGAAAACCCCTTCTTGTGTCCAGGATAGTTCCTTAAGGAATAAACGCGGTTTCTTATTTTGGTTAAAAGTGACTTTCCAAATCTATGCTGTTTTTTATCCATTTTTTATTATCCTGTTGATGACGCTTTATAATATTTTATACCCCCCCCACCCAGGATCAGCAAAATTCGCTGGTCCTCCGCACCAGCAGCTTTTAATTTATCGCTCTGAATAACTATAGAGTTATTGGTGCTGCTGAAATTCGTCACTATTCCTAGAGGAGATATTTCAACTGAATAGGTATCCGGCGGCAGGTTGACAGTGGTGTTGAAACTTGAGGGTATGCTTTTCTTTATATATCCGGGAACCATGGTCCAATTAGAAGACGTTTCCTCTCTTTCCAGGATAAATTCCCAGTAGCCCAGATCATTGGAAAATCTGACCCTGTGATTCAATTTGGTTTTGACCGCCTGAAATTTGGCATTCTGGATGGTTGAAAAGATATCACGGGCACTGTTTTCCAGGTCTCGGGTCTCCAAAGAACTGAGAATACCCGGGACCACACTGACACCAATGATCCCGATTATAGCCACCACGACAATGACTTCGATCAAGGTAAAACCGCGGATGGCTTTAAAGCAATTTCCCTTTATATGGCGGCATGTTCCGTTTTCGAATATTTTTTTCACTTTTTTTCTCCCATCATTTCTAATGACGAATCCGGTAGAATATTTATTCTGATTTTATATTTAATCTTTTCTGTTTGCAAACTTAACAAATCCCTTTTGACATTGCTGCTTTCAGAGATAAGAAACATCCCTGAAAAAGAATGCAGAATAATCTCTTTTAAGGTATTTATAAGCGTCATGTATTTAGTACCAGCTATTTTCAATATATTAATAGAGTATTAAGTCTATATGGTCAATAGCCATTACCAATGAAATAAGGGGTGAAATTTATACCCCTTGATATCATCTTAACTGATTAGCCTCATCACTGGATGAGTCGGTCCTAACGATAAAAAGATGAAAGAAGATTTTTTATCTGAGGGCTGGACTTTCTGATCAGGATCCCCAATAAATAAAAAGGCCGCAAATAGGATGGGAGAAAAAATTTGTTCTTTTCATCTTGTTTAAGATACCTCCCGAGCATATCATCAGTACGAACAAACAAGATATCATAGACCGATCTCAAGACATCGATAAATGTATCCACGGTCAGCATATTTATCATATCGCTTAAAAAGAGCGAATTGAAATCCTGCTTTAAGCTAAGGATCCTTTCAGGATTAACCAGAAAGGAGACTATCCTGTGCCGTATCCACCCTGGTTTTAGCTGTTTTAATATTCGAGAAGGGACAGAAGTTTTAAATAATTTCCGGGATAAATGAAGAGCATAGAAAAGAGCGGTTTTTTGTTTATTCAGCTTCACCTGAATTAAGACATAGGGCCAATCAATTTTATCCTTATATTCTGTCAGCAAGACATGTATATCCCTTAAATACCAGAATCTTTGATAACCATGGATCCTTAATCCAACGGAGAGATAGATAAGAGTAAAGGTATAAGAAGGGCTCAGCACAGATTTGTTTTCAATCTTGAAAGAGACAACAGTATCCCACAGTGCACTCATATCAAATTCCTGCGAACCCTGAGTATAAAGGTTCCAGTGTATCTCGATCGCTGAACACAAGATCATTTTTTTACTCTTATGGCTGTAAGCTCTGTGTCTGAGATATTTTTTAATGAATTCCTCAGAATAAGGTTGTTTTGCAGGGGAATACCCCATTTCTGACAGAACTTCCCGGCATTGATCCACCTGCTTTTTTTTCACCAAAATATCCAGGTCAGAGGAACGCCTTTGATTGAACCGGCCGTAAAGGATATAACCCAAAACCGGCCCTTTAAGGGGAAGCAGGTCTATACCGGCTGCTTGAAAGGCAACCTGGACTGTTTGGAAACAATTCCATAAAGCCCGGTTTCTTACAGAATTGAACAAAAAAGCTTCGGACAACCGCTTGGATACAAAATGAGGGATCCTCTTACTAAACAGCTCCAAATGACAGTGACAGGAAGGAATGATCCCCAGATAAGCGGCTTTTCTCAAAAAATTGGTCCAGTCAATGGGACGATCCAGCAGATCTTTAATGACAGCTTGATTTTTAGGACTCGAGGGATTTAGTGAACAGGCCAGTAGAAGCTGCTGGGTAGGTGTGTATGCGCATGAAAAATTCATTGGTTTTTACTTACGCCGCTGTTCCTTATTTCAACAACTGATAATAACCTCACGATCTATTTTTATGCTATGATAGCACTGCCACATTGATTTTCATATCAAAAAAACAGAAAATACTAAAACAATCATGAAAGCCTGGATAAACTATTTGAAGCAAGGATTGATCCGGCCGCCCTCAGAGGACCGGATCGCCGGCGGAAAAAAATATTCTGATTTCCGCAAAAATATCAAAAAAATAATTCCCTATATTATCCGCTACCGGAAGATAGGATTATTCGCGGTTTTTCTGGCAATTTTTTCTGCTTTGGTGTCTCTTCCTCTACCGATGATAACCCGCTACCTGATAGATAACGTCATCCTTGATAAACAGATGGCACGTCTGCTTTCCACGGTTTTAATTCTGGCCAGTGCCGGCATCCTGTTGAAACTGGCAAACACCTTCCAACAGTTTTATTTCAGCCTATTCGATCAAAAAGTAACCCTCGACATCCAGCATGACCTTCTGGAACGCACGCTGCGTTTTCCCAAATCATTTTTTGATTCCCAGGAAGTCGGCTATCTCATGTCACGCCTGCTGTCGGATATCCATGGAATACGCCTGTTCTATTCCAGCACCATGGTGAATATAATAGGATCTTCTCTGCGGTTTATAGGCGGTATCGGACTGCTGTTTTATCTCAAATGGCAGCTGGCACTGGCAGTGGTTATCATCCTCCCCTCTCTGTTTTTTACGGCCCGCTATTTTGCTAAAAAGATCCGGATCTTAAGCCATGCCAGTATGGAACAACACGCCAATGTCTCGCGTTCAGTGCAGGAATCTCTTTCATCCGCATCCTTGATCAAGGCTTTTTCATCGGAGAAAAGCACTACAGCCCAGGTAATGTCACATCTGGAAAATTCTTTCCAGGCCAATATGGAAAGCTCGACCGTCAGTTCAGCGGCCGGATTTTCACTGGGTGTTGTACCGGAAATTGCCCGTTTGCTGGTTCTGGGGCTGGGCGCCTTCTGGGTTATCCGGGGAGAATGGACTTTAGGTTCCCTGCTGGCTTTCCAGGCTTATATGGGATATGTATTCGGGCCGGCTCACTTTCTGGCCAATGTCAATCTTCAGATCCAAAGGGCTCTATCTGCGCTGGAAAGGGCCTTCGTACTCTTTGATATCGTCCCGGAAGAAAATCTGGAAAGCGGCATTATTAGAGAACACCTGCAAGGAGAAGTTGAATTTAGACAGGTCTCTTTTTCTTATGATGGAACCGAAAAGATTCTTGAAGATGTCTCTTTCAAGATCGATTCCGGGGATTGGGTGGCAGTTGTGGGCCCCAGCGGCGTGGGCAAAACCACTTTATTGAGCCTGGTCCTGGCTTTTTACCAGCCTGTTTCCGGAGAAATAATGTTCGACGGCGTTCCGGTCTCACACTATAATCTGAGTGCCCTGAGAAAAAGAATCGGTTATGTATCTCAAAAACCGCAGCTTCTGGCCGGGACCATTCTGGATAATTTACGTTATGGGAACCCTGAAGCAGAAGACCAAACCATCTATAAAGCCGCGCAGGTATCCGGGATCCATGATTTTATCCAAAGTATGCCAAAAGGGTATCATGCCAAGATCAGTGAACAGGGAGTCAATCTTTCCGACGGTCAAAAACAGCGTTTAGCCCTGGCCAGAGCTCTGGTTAAAGACCCTGATATTCTCATTCTGGATGAGCCTACGGCTGCCCTGGATGCCGAATTAGAAGTCTCCATTTTCTCTTCTTTGCCGGAGATGATGAGCGACAAAACCTTATTTGTAGTGACCCACCGTATATCTACGATCAAAAAAGCCAAATATATCCTGGTTTTTAACGAGAGAAAACTGGTGGCCAAAGGTACCCACCAGGATCTCTTGCAAAACAGCAAAGATTATCAAAAATTGCTGGCGCTTCAAGAACCGGAAACAAGAGATGAAAAATGAATCCTGTTTATCAATTTATTTGTGACCAGCCTGCCAGCCTGGATAATGTAATGCTGGCAGTCATCCTGTCGACTGAAGGCTCCACCCCGCAGATTCCTGGCTCTTCCGCTCTTTTTTCCCGGAAAGACCTGGTTACGGGAACTCTGGGAGGAGGTGTCCTGGAACATCAAGCACGTGAGATTGCGGCCCGGATCCTGGAGTCAAGGAACTCTTTTTTATCCGAGTTTGATCTGGATGCTAAGATCGAGTCAGACGATTCCGCAGCCTGCGGTGGGAAAGCCCTGATCCTATTCGATGCCTTTCCGGTTGACAGCCGGAAAGCCTTCGCAGAATTATGTCGATCCATGACGAAAAAAAGTCCGGGAATACTGGCTACTTCGATCACCCCAGCGGATAAAAATTCGGTCGCCATCACTCGCATCTGGCTTAATGGACGCTCGATTCAAGATAATATGATCTCAAAAAAAGAGGTTCCCCTTCCCGGTGAGGTCATCAAAAAAAGTTTCTCCCGGGGAAAACCCCGCCTATTCCGGACAAAGACCGGATCCTGGATCTTTCTGGAACCGGTTTTCCCCCAGGAGGAACTTATCATTGCCGGAGCCGGGCATATCGGCCAGGCTGTGGCCCACCTGGGGCATTTTTTAAATTTCAAGGTTACAGTCATCGATGACCGGGAAGAATTTGCCAATCCGGCCCGTTTACCTGATGCCGATAACATCATTACGGGTGATATCGCTGAAGCCCTCCGGAATTATACCATCACGCCTTCATGTTACATTGTGATCGTAACCCGGGGGCATGCCCACGACGCCGCCGCTCTGCGCGCATGCATTGCCTCTGAAGCAGGTTATATCGGAATGATAGGGAGCAAGATAAAGACAGCTCTTATACGGGAAAAATTCATGAAAAATGGCTGGTCCACCCCGGAGCAATTCAACCGGGTTTTTGCTCCGATCGGTATTCCCATCCCTTCCCAATCCATCGAGGAAATCGCGGTCAGCATCGCTGCCCAGCTGATCGAAGTGCGGCACCGCAATAAATTCAAACCAGAGGAATGACCGGGATGAAAACATCAATCTGCAATTTGATCCTGGCAGCCGGTGAATCAAAACGGATGGGACAAGCCAAACTTCTCCTCCCCTATCAGGACTCCACCATTCTGGAGAATGTCATTGAAAACTGCTTGTCATCACGGGCCGATAAGACAGTGGTGGTCCTGGGAGCCTATAGGGATAAGATCATCCCTCTGATCGAACATCTCCCCCTGTCAACCTCATATAATCAGGATTATAAGCAAGGCATGCTTTCATCTATCCAATGCGGCCTGCGCAGCCTGTCTTCAGATATACAGGCGATTCTCATCGTTCTTTCCGATCAGCCAGGGATTCCCGGCCAAATAATCGATCGCTTGATCGAAAATTATCACAGAACCCAGAAAGGGATCATCCTGCCGGTTTATTCTCAAAAACGAGGACATCCTGTCCTCATCGATCTTAAATACCGGGAAGAAATTCTAAACCTATCTTCTGATCTCGGCCTGCGGGCACTGGTGCACGCTCATGCCGAGGATGTCCTTGAGGTTTCGGTAGACTGCCCCAATATATTAAAAGACATTGATACCCCGGATGATTACAAACATTCCCGGCACTGAATCCTGCCAGACTGATCATCTCATCTTCAATTCCTGTAGAACTTCCCTAAGTAATCCGGGTTTGTTGGTTATAATCGCATCGACCTTAAGATCGATCAACCGCAGCATCTCATTTTTTTGATCCACGGTCCACACATAGATATTTTTTTTATTCTTTCTGGCTTTTTTGATAAAACTTTCGTCTATAATCTCATAATTACAGCTCAGGATCTCCCAGCTTCCAGTAAAGACATCCTCAGGATGATCCTTCCCGAATATCAATCCGGTTCGGATCAGTGGATCGATCTGTTTGACATCCTCAACCGCTTTCCGGTCAAAAGAAGTCACGATACAGCTATCTCTAAAATCATTTTGCCGGATGATATCCACGACTTTAGAGACAAGCTCTGGCTCTTCCCTTGAGATCTTGATCTCGATATTCAATTTGATCCGGCCTGAGGCAAACCGTATGATATCTTCCAAGCTGGGAACCGGCTCCCCTGCGAAATCTTTTCCGAACCAGGAACCGGCATCCAGGCCGCGGATCTCCTCCCAGGTGTGATCCCAGACATATCCCTTTCCTGAGGTGGTCCTGTCCAGGGTTTCATCATGCATTAGAATAATTTTCCCGTCTTGAGTCTGGTGCACATCGATCTCAGAATAATCGGCACCTGACTCCACTGCCTCGCTAACGGCTGCCATAGTATTTTCCGGGCAGTCGGCAGAAGCACCCCGATGGGCCATAACGATCATCGACGGGTTCTGCTTGCACAGAATTCCCGCAAACATCAAAAATAAGACGATCAACAGCATATTCGTTATTCTCATTGCTTTCCTC
>CAZLBV010000341.1:0-3758 GCA_964557845.1 uncultured Eubacteriales bacterium
ATTTTTTCACACCTAAAAAATCGATCATCAACCAGAGGGAACTGCTGGTTGACACCCATTCCTATCCCAATGCCCTTAGGTCGGTTCTTCGAGAGGATCCGGATGTCGTTTTAGTAGGAGAGATGAGAGATCTTGAGACGGTTGAAGCAACCCTGCGAGTCGCAGAGACCGGGCATCTGACCTTTTCCACCCTGCATACCAATTCTGCTGCTGAAACCATTACCCGGATCATCGATATTTTCCCTTCTCAATATCAGGATCAGGTAAGGATCATGCTGTCAATGTCGCTGGAAGCCATTATAACCCAGGCGCTGCTGCCCCGGGCGGATGGAAGGGGGCGGGTTCTGGCCTTGGAACTCTTGATTCCTAATGCAGCTATCAGAAATCTCATCCGGGAAAATAAACTCCATCAGATTTATTCTGCTATGCAGATGGGGCAGGAGAAGTTCGGAATGCAGACATTCAATCAATCATTAGCTAATCTGTATTTCAGGAATTTAATCACGTTAGAAACAGCAATGAGCATGTCTTCCAAGGCTGAAGAATTAACCGATATTATCCAGAGAAGGGAGCAGTCAGTGGTAATGTCGAAGGATTATAAGCCTGGGCACATGAGAAAAGCATAAAGAGGTGAATCATGCCTAATTTTAAATGGAAAGGAAAAAACCGTTTTGGGGATGTCGTTCAGGGAGTCAGGGTTGCTAGAAATGTGGATGACTTGACCAAAACTCTGGAAAGAGAGCAGATCAAAGTCATCGATGTCTCCAGAAAAAGCGCTGAGATCGAGATCCCTTTTCTTAAGAGCAAAAAAGTAAAGCAAAAGGAATTGGCCATTTACAGCCGTCAGCTTTCTGTGCTTATCGATGCAGAGCTGCCTTTGATCCAGGGCCTGAATATTTTAGCGAAGCAAACCAAGAATAAATACTTCACTGAGGTTATTCAGAATATAAGAGCGGATGTGGAAGCCGGGTCAACTTTAAACCAGGCCAAGCGTAAGTACCCGAAGGTATTTGATGATCTGTACTGCAATCTGGTCGCTTCGGGTGAACAGAGCGGGTCGCTAGATATCATGCTGAGAAGACTGGCTGAGTTTCTGGAAAAGATCGTTAAATTAAAGTCTCAAGTAAAGCAGGCCCTCATTTACCCGACCGCGATCATGTCTTTTTCGGTTCTGATCGTCATTTTTATGTTATGGAAGGTTATCCCGGTTTTTGCCAATATCTTTATTGAATTAGGAGCCACCTTGCCCGGATTAACCGCTTTTATTCTGGCGCTCAGTAATTTTTTACAGAATTACATTCTCTTTATCTTTATAGGTTTTATCGCGCTTATTATTGGATTCAGATATGCACGAAAAACCAGAGGCGGCCGCAGAGCTATAGACAAAGCGCTGTTGAAAATGCCGCTGTTCGGGAATCTGCTGGAGAAAGTAGGGCTGTCGCGGGTTACCAGGACACTGAGCACTTTGCTGTCCGGAGGTGTCCCCATGCTGGAAAGCCTTAAAATTACATCATCTACCTCCGGAAATATGATCCTTGAAGAGAGTATTCTAAAAGCCCGGACCATGGTGGCAGAAGGGACCAGCCTGACTGATTCAATGAAGGAAACAGGAGCTTTTCCCTTTATGATGGTTCAAATGGTGGGAGTAGGCGAAGCCACCGGAACTCTGGATGAAATGCTGGTGAAACTGGCTGATTTTTATGATGATGAGGTGGAAGCCACTGTTAATGCCTTGCTCTCTGTTTTAGAACCAATTCTGCTGATTTTTGTCGGAGGCATGGTTGGAGTGATCGTTATATCTATGTATCTTCCGATATTCAGCTTGCTTTCCCAGTTGTAAAATCAGAGGGTGTAAATAGGGATAAAATAACGGCAGTTTAAATCCTATGGAAAAAAAGAACATATTCTGGCTGATACTGATCCGATTGATCATCTTCACTACTTTTTTCATCTCTGCGCTGGCTATTCAGTACAGCACAGCGGCTTTTTTAGCCGTAAAAACATTCAATTTATTGATCCTGCTGATCGTTCTCACCTATATTCTATCTTTAGTCTATTTCATACTTTATTCCTGGGGTAAATACTTGACTTTTCAGGTTTACCTGCAGATCATTTTCGATCTGTTGACCATTACCGCTTTAGTGTATTTATCCGGAGGTCTTAGAGGGTCTTTTTACTTTTTCTATATTCTGACTATAATCGCTGCCAGCACCGTATTATCCAGCCGGGCTGCTTATATTACGGCCGCCCTTTCCTGTGTGTTTTTCGGTCTGTTGGTGGATGCCCTTTATCTGAAGATCATTCCCTATGTGGATAGTGTTGAGCCGCCGGATTGGACTTTTGCCGTTGTTCTTTATAATATTTTTATCGCATGGGCGGTTTTTTTCCTGGTTGCGTTTCTGATCAACTACCTGACAAAAAATTTAAGAAGAACCCGTGACAAGCTGGACCTGGCTCAAAGAGAACTGGAGGTGAAAAGGCGGTTGGCTGCAGTCGGGGAGGTCTCGGCCCAACTGGCCCATGAAATCAGAAATCCCTTAGCAGCTATTTCCGGATCTATTCAAGTTTTAAAAAGCGATCTCAAGCTGAAAGCTGATCAGGAACGACTGATGCATATCGTTGTCAATGAATCGGACCGGATCTCACAGTCCCTGGAGCAGTTCATGAGCCTTTCTTCTTATGGTGAGCAGGTTTTTTCCTGGATCGATCTTTCCATGATACTGAGGGAAACAATTTTTCTCCTTCAGAGAGGCGGAGAGTTGAATGGAAACCTGGAGATCAGGGGCAATTATGACCGCCGGGAAACTCCTTTTTATGGGAATACCAATCAGCTAAAACAGGTCTTTTTGAATCTGATCAAAAACAGCATTAAAGCCATGCCATCAGGAGGAAAACTCTATTTGAATTTTAACAATCCCAAAAAAAATGAACTTAGATTCACTATCAGAGATTCCGGAAGGGGCATGACTGCAGAGGAGAAAGAAAAGATTTTTGAGCCTTTCTTCTCTAAATTCAGCACCGGGAAAGGTTTGGGAATGTCTGTTGTCCACCGCATAGTCGGTGATTACAAGGGCAGGATCCAGGTGCAGTCTGAGCCGGATAAAGGCACCGAGATTAATATAACCTTTCCACTGCTTAATGCCGGACGAAAGAAAAATTCTTTAAGAGAGTAAAAAATGGAAAAGATTCTGATCATCGATGATGAAAAGAGTATCCTTGATCTTCTCTCAGTCGTGTTTACTAAAGAAGGATACTCTGTAGAGACTTGTGTGTCCCCGTCAAGAGCCCTAGAACTTATGAGCAGGGAAGATTATGATATTTTACTGACAGATATTCAGATGCCCCAGATCAGCGGCATGGAAATTCTCAAGGAAGTTAAAAAGAAAACTCCCGAGATCCCGGTGATCATGATAACTGCCTATGGTACGATCAAACAGGCAGTGGAGGCCCTTAAGGCCGGGGCCGTGGATTACGTGGTT
Source organism: uncultured Eubacteriales bacterium (assembly GCA_964557845.1). Taxonomy (GTDB): domain Bacteria; phylum Acidobacteriota; class Aminicenantia; order Aminicenantales; family Aminicenantaceae; genus CAZLBV01. Next base: position 3,480 of record CAZLBV010000341.1, read on the forward strand.
AAACCATTTGATGTGGATGAGTTGAAGATCATTGTTGACCAGGGATTAGAACAGCGAAGGTTAAAAAGGGAAAATTGGCTGCTTAAAAAAGAGCTCAAGGAAAAATACAGCTTCGAGAACATGGTTGGCAAAAGCAAGATCATGCAGGAGATCTATGGTCTCATAGAAAAGATCGCCGGCACGGATTCCACGGTATTGATCACCGGCGACAGCGGCACCGGCAAAGAAATGGCAGCCAGGGCCATTCATATTAACAGCAACCGGAGTGAAAAATCCTTT
>CAZLBV010000342.1:0-2587 GCA_964557845.1 uncultured Eubacteriales bacterium
GTATCTCTCAGTCATGACATCCACCTATTCCAATCTGGATCTTCGGATCAACCCGGCGCCGGCTGTGGAATACAATTTTTTTCCCTATTCTGAGTCCACAAAAAAACAGCTTCGCCTTCTTTACCGCCTGGGTTATATTTCCGCCAATTACACCGAAGAGACCATCTATGAAAAAACCTATGAAAATCTTTGGAATGAATCCCTGGCGGCGATCTTAGAATTGAATCAAAAATGGGGAACAATTAGCACCTCGATCGAAGGAGCCCATTACTTTCATGATTTTAATAGATACCGGGTTGACTTTGATACCGAGATCTCCTTCCGGCTGATAAAAGGATTGAATCTTAACTTTGATCTCAACTACTCCCGAATGCATGATCAGCTGTCACTCCCCAGACAGGGAGCCTCCTATGAAGAGATCCTTTTGCGCAGAAAGGAACTGGCTACCACCTATAATTATTATATTTCATTTGGGTTGAGTTATTCTTTTGGTTCCACCCAAAGCAATGTGGTTAATCCCCGGTTCGGGAGCGGCGGCACATCTATATCAATAAGCTTTTAATGAATAAAAATGGGTCCGCTTTACTATATCCCTATTTTTCACCATTTGAAAATTCTGGAAGTTCTGGTGACATCATGATAAAAAAAATCGGGACACAGTAAGGCGGACCCTTTTATTAAAAATTTATTTTTTTTGGTCGGGTTTTTCTTCCTGAAAATCCAGGATCTCTATTTGGAGATTATCCACCAGCTTCCAGCGGATCTTATGGGTTTCCAAAACCGTGGGGCTGTCTATGAATTTGATGTGGGTGGGTCCGGTGACAAATATTCCGTGAGCCGCATCCACTGCCGTCCACTCCCCCAGCCAGACTTCACACCAGAGATGGCCGGTCCAATCCTTTCCATTGGCCGCTTCTCCAAAGACTACCCGTGTCGGAACTCCGGCAGCCCTGGCTAAAGAAGCGAACAGGGTAGTATATTCAGTGCACTTCCCGCTCTTTCTTTTAAGGACCTCTGGTCCGGAGAGAGTTTCTGCAATGTATTCTGTTTTAATGTTCTCATACATCCACAGCAGCAGCATATGTACGAAGGTAAAAGCGTCTTTTTCATCACCCCGGATATCCTCCATAGTTTTTTGTATTAATGGATCTCCGGGCTTGATGTATTCTGTCTCGTTCAGAAAAGCAGCAAATCGGCTGTCCTTTATTGGCAGTTCGATCCTCTCAGCAGGCGGGAGCGGCCGCCGGTATTCCAGGAATACCCGTGATCCGTGTTCATCACAGATCTGACTCATCAGCTTTTGCCGGTTATCATCAAAACTGAAATCATCTATGGAAATATCTTTCCACTGGAGCTTAAAACGGGCTTGCACAACATTATATATATCCGGAAAAACCTGAGTGTCTTTTAGAGTTAGAGTCAATCCATCGGCAGTATTGAGGTAATCTATCTTCTGGGCATCCGAGGCTGTAGTCAGGTAAGCCCGGCTTTTCAATTCGACGAAATTTATTTCCTTGATCCGGCCATTCTTGTCCATTGAATACTTCATGGTGATCCTTTCTCTGACTGTAGCTTCCAGATCACCATTTTCACTCTCCTCTACACCCACATCATATTCATTCACCCGCAGCTCAATGGGGTTGAACACCTTTAATTTAAAATTTTTCTGGCCTTTATTTATATGGATCAGTTTTCCCATCACAACATCAAAATAAACTTCATGAAAGGGAAAATCCCGGATATCCTCTGTACCGGAACCGTATTTAATGGCGACGCACATGTTCCCGTTTTCACACAGACCCTTAAGGTTCAGCTCCTTAGAACGGGACTTAATATTGAGATCCATCTCCACAGGACGGAGATCCCCGTCCACAATATAGTATCCTTCCTGAATGATATCCTGGGGACTAAAACCGGCTATGTCTGTCTTTAAATGCTGCCGAACGTTATATCTAATCTTGCCGTCAGCAAGCGTTTGAGTGCAGATATGATCAAATCCATAACCGCTTCCCTTTCTTTCCAGTTTCAACCAGGCTTCTTTGGTTTGAGTAAATCCAAACGAAGAAAAAAACAATGAAACACAAATAAATGAAATAATTAAAATATCAGTTTTTTTTGTTTTGCCCATAACCTCCACCTGAACATATTTTAACGCATTTCATTGATGATTAAAAGCAAACAAACAGCTGAAAAGACTCCTCTTCTTCAGGGAAAAAAAGAAAAACACTCCTCTATTTTCAATCTCTTCAATAAGAACAATGCTGTAAAAAGTTCAATTTTGTTTATTAATTTTAAAACACAGGGATAGATTCGATTCTAATCCTTGACCACTATTCTGCGATATTTTTTCTTTCCGGCGCGAAGCAGGATTCCATTGGGAGTTAGATTTTTTTCGGTCAATAATAATTCCAAGCTGTCGATCCTCTCATCATTCACATACATCCCGCCCTGCTTGATCAACCTTTTTGCTTCTCCCCGGGAAGCACTCAGTCCGGTTTCAACAAATAATTCCAGAGGGCTTATTCCTGCTGATAAACGCTCATGACTGATGATCATAGTTGGAAGAGCATCCAGGTCACCCCCGGCA
>CAZLBV010000343.1:0-6187 GCA_964557845.1 uncultured Eubacteriales bacterium
GCCAAGATGATAATCCCCCGGTGAGGCTCGATCCCTCTTATTTCAAAGCTTTACTAAGAATTAGATAAAAGCTATTCTCCTAGGGATTTCTTTAATCTATGACAAAGGCTGGCCCTGTAACCTTTACCTGACCTGTAAGCACTGAGGGCAACTTTATCCCCGGAATTCTCGTCCCCGGCTGTCCGCCTCCTACAGCCAGTGTGATTATTCCAGGTTCGACTATGCGCTTCCCTTCTTCATCTATGAACGAAAGCTGCCGCGGGGTCAGTTTAAAACAGACTGCCTTTTTTTCTCCAGGCTTAAGGAAGACCCGCTCAAATCCCTGAAGAGACCGAATGGGAACCGGCGCCGACGCTTCGATATAGGACACATAAAACTGAACAACTTCTTCACCTTCTCTCTCACCTGTATTTTTCACTTCCACCGAGACTTCCAATGCTTCTCCGGCTGGAACAGATTGGGGCACCTTAAGATCACTGTAGGCAAAGAAGGTGTAGCTTAAGCCGAATCCGAAAGGATAGAGCGGCTCTTTACGAAAATACCGGTAGGTTTTTCCCTCCATGGCATAATCGCTGAAAGGAGGCAGATCATCGGCTGTCCGGTAGAAAGTAACCGGCAGCCTGCCCCCGGGATTGTAATCTCCGAACAAAACATCGGCTAAGGCCGTGCCGGCTGCCTGTCCCGGGTACCAGGCTTCGAGGATGGCCGGAATGTTCCGGCTGGCCCAATTGATCGCAAGGGCGCTTCCGTTTAAAAGCACCAGGACAACCGGCTTGCCCTGAGCCTGGATCTTTTTAAGCAGGTTTTCCTGAATAAGGGGAAGGCTCAGGTCGATCCTGTCTCCGCCTGAAAAACCTTCCACCGGAACATCCATCTCCTCACCCTCAAGGCGAGGGGATAATCCCATGATCATCACCACCACTTCGGCCTTCCCGGCCGCCTCTAATGCTTCTTTTTCCAGATCCCGTCCTGGGATCTGCCATAAAAGCTGCATCGCGGCATGATTTGTCCGTTCTCTGAACTCCACCTTTAAAGGGTATAGTTTTCCGGCCTCCAGATCGATTTCTTTAAATCTTTTGGCGCTATGATGGGTACCGTCAAATTCGACCAGAGATTCTTCATTCAAGTAAAGATCGAATCCGTTGAATCCTTCCCCGCCGATAAGATATGTTCCCGAGACAGGGGGCACCAGATAACCTGTCCAGCGGATCCCGAAATCATCATCCGGAAGCCTTGTATCCGGGGATCCCTCAAACCAGTTGAAATCAATAGTCCGGTCGATCCGCGTGAAAACCGGTTTGACCCGTAATTCCCGGTTGTCGAAATATTCGCCTTTTAAACCAATGGCTTTTCCGGAACCGTCTGAGACCAGTAACGCCTCGGCAGGAACAACTTCAAGAACCGGAAGCCCCTCCGCCCACTCACAGCCCAAGGTATAAATGACCCGGGTATCCGAAGAAACCTTCTCCCGGATACCCCGAAGGGGAGTGATTGGGTCAACCGGGATACCGTTATAGTTTCCCAACAGCACTTCAATATCGTCCGCATTCGGCCCGATCACAGCGATGGTCTTGAGGTTTTTTGGAAGCGGTAAGAGATCCCCTTCATTTTTAAGGAGAACGATCGATTTGCGGGCAGCCTCCAGAGTCAGCCGGCGGTGCTCCCGGCAGTCAACAACCTCATAGGGAATAGCGGTATAAGGGACCATCTCCGGCGGATCGAACATCCCCAGCTTCATTCGGGCAGTTAAAAGCCGGGTGAGAGAAATATCGATATCGGCCTCACTTAAAAGCCCTTCTTCCACTGCTTTACCCATATCCCTGAAGACAACACCGCAGTTGAGGTCTGTGCCGGCTTTAACCGCCATAGCCGCCGCTTCAGATGCCGTATTCACTACCTTATGATATTGATAAAAATCCATTATAGCCCAGCAGTCAGAGACAGTGTAGCCTCGGAATCCCCACTTATTCCTGAGAATGTCAGTGAGAAGAAAGCCGCTTCCGCAGCAGGGCTCTCCCCGGAAACGGTTATAGGCACACATGATCGATTGGACCCCGCCCTCAACCACAGTCTTACGGAAGTGCGGCAGATAAGTCTCTCTAAGGTCCCGGTCGCTAACTCGAGCATCAAAGACATGACGGTCAGACTCCGGCCCGCTGTGGACCGCATAATGTTTCGCAGTGGCAATCGTCTTGAGATAGTGGGGATCATCGCCCTGAAGCCCCCGGATGAATTGGACGGCCAGTTCTCCTGTAAGATAAGGATCCTCGCCGTAGGTTTCCTGCCCCCGGCCCCAGCGCGGGTCCCGGAAAATGTTGATGTTGGGCGACCAGAAGGTCAATCCCTGGTAGATCCCCCGCTTTCCCCGGCGGACAAATTCATGATGTTTGGCCCGGGCTTCATCGGAAATAGCTGCAGCCAGGCGGAACATTAGCTCCCGATCCCAGGTCGCAGCCAGGCCGATCGCCTGCGGAAAAACCGTAGCCTTCCCCGCCCTGGCGACTCCATGCAGGCACTCGTTCCACCAGTTGTACTCCGGAATACCCAGCCTTTCAATGGACGGAGCATCATAGCGCATTTGAGAGATCTTCTCTTCCAGAGTCATTCTTGTGATCAGATCAAAAACGCGCTCTTCTATGGAAAGATCCGTCTTTAAATAAGGCAGGTTGCTGTCCGGCTTCCCCTTGGTGTTCTGCGCAGCCCCAAGCCAAATGGAGAATGCAATGGCTGTCAGAACCAGAACAGAAGCGGCGAAAATCCTTTTTTTCATCGGTCGTCTCCTTTTAATGCTTCCTTTGTCATCATCTTACGGCCCCCTGAAAATGTCAACAATCCAAAATATGATCCTTTTTACATTTTTTTTACAAAAGTTTTACCTCCCGGTGACAACTCGTTCCTTCCTTCTGTGTATATTGGGTGATGGATGAAGCATCATGACAAACAAACCATTTGTTAAAAAATTCAGACAGGAGGATACTAATGTCTAAACAAGTATTAAAAGTGTTATTTCTTGCGATGTTATTAGTCCTGACAGGATGCTTTGGTGGACCAGTCCAGGCTGAGAAAAAAGGCTTGATGCCGGAATTTATCCGGAACCTGGAAGTAGGCAAACCCTTAAGCTATCGAAATCTCACCATCGTGCCTGTATATTTCTCCAAAACTCAAGATAAACAAGAATACATAACCTTGGAGGACGCCCTCAAACAGAAATGGATAGAAATTGCCGAGATGGAAGGAGGCCGTGTTCCCCAGGTAAAAATCACTAACACCTCCAAACATATGATCTATTTGATGGGAGGCGAGATCCTGACCGGGTGCAAGCAGGACCGGATCTTAGCCAGTGATATCCTACTGGCTCCCGGGACCAAAGACCTTATGGTTCCTGTCTTCTGTGTGGAACAGGGCCGCTGGAATTTCACTTCCGCCAATTTTTACAGCAAAGAAAATCTGGGAACATTCAAGTTGAGATCCGTGGCTCAGACCAAAAATCCATCTGCCCAATCTGAGATATGGTATCAAATCGCCAAAGAGAACCGGAAAATGGGCGTTGTTTCTGATTCCAGCGCTTACCAGGATGCCTATGATAAAGAAGAAAACAAAGCTGAGATCGCTAGGATAGAGAGAACCTTCCACAATGTTCCCCATCTCTATGCAGACACCACCGGGGTCGTTATCGCCCTGAGCGGAAGGATCGTCAGCGTTGACATATTTGCCAACCAGGATCTCTTTAAGAAGCAATGGCCTAAAATATTGAAATCCTCGGCGCTCTCATCCCTCTCCAGCAACCTAGCAGGTAATATAACTCAGAAAGAAGCTGTTGACTTTTTAAAGAGCTTTTTTGATCTGAATTATACCCAGAAACCAGGTATCGACCTGGGTGTGGAATATAGCTATACCGATTCAAAGCTGAATATTAGTTCATTGACCCATGAAAGCAAAGTGATTCATCTAGCCGGATTCCCGCAGGTAGAAGAAAATGCGGATGTTATTCAAGAAAGCGGACGGGAAGAACGGGTAAAAGTCATCAAATAAAAAGCATGAACAGATCGGCATCTCAATCATATCCAGGAGAAAAGCTTTTAGCAGAGGATTCCGGAACTCCGGAATCCTCTTTCCCCTGGGACTACCGGCCAAAGGTCAGTTTAAACCAAACTGCTGATCACATCGCACTTGAAAAAATACTGAATCAATGAAATCATAGATAAGAATATGCGATCATTTAAATCCTCATCCCGGCTGCGACTGCTTTTCATTATCGTGGTGGTGATCCCCTGCACCTTACTTACAGTGATCGCCATCCGGTCCATAAACCGGGAAAAAGCCTACCTAGAAAAAAGGTTTCAAGAAACTTTGCTGGCCGAGATCACTCATACTGTATCCGTACTTAACCAGGAATTGATGAATATTCGGGAAGAGCTCGACCTGACCTCTCCCCAGTCAGTGCCAGATGATCCTGCTGCTCTATTTACTGAATGGAAGATAGAGACTTCGTTGGTGAAGGTTCCTTTTTTACTTTCTCCCTCCTATGAGATTCTATGGCCGAGATTATCGAGCTCTTTAAGCGATGATGAATTATTTTTCATCAACTGGAACAGAGATTTTATTACCAACCAAGCCAGCATCCCTGTTTATCAGAATATTGCCCTGGCTTATAAAGACCAGATTATAGATGCGGCCCAAAGAGAACGCGTTCCTATAATTGATACAGAAGAAGAGGCAGCTGACGAGAACATTGCTCCGCATAAAAAAGCAGAAGAAAAAACCGTACAAACACAAGTTTCCGTCCTGCCCGAATCACCGCCGGCTGCAGCAGAACATCGGCTTAGTGCAAAAGCCACCAAAAAAGAAATACCTGAGAGCAAGATCTCTGATAAGACTGCAGAACTTGAGGTGGATCAGCGGGCTTTACAGCAGTTTGAAAAAAATGAAGGCATCAGGCAGGAATTATACCGGCAGGCCAAGGAAAAAGGGCAGACTACTGCCACCCGAAATGTCATGCCCAGTGTGGGAGCCGCCCAGCAGACACCGGAGCCGGAGCAGCAGGAGTCAATATTCATTTCTGAGCCGCAGAGGTTCACTGAGATCACTCAAGGAAAAAAGATGGGGATCATACCCCGGTTTATTGAAGAAAAATTGACGCTACTCTTCTGGAAAAAGGAACAAAATCAAAAAATAATCGGCTGTATGATCGACAGCGATCGATTTAAAAGCAGGCTGATCAGCCGCCTGCCGGCTCTGTATTCAAGCGTCCGCATCTTAACCGTCCTGGATGAAAACGGACGGCCGCTTATCTCACCGGAGGAAAGTGAAAACCGCGATTGGCGGCGTCCTTTCATAGCCCAAGAGATCAGCGAACTGCTGCCCAGATGGGAAGTGGCTGCTTATCTGACTGACCCCGAGGCTATCACCTCGAAAGCCAACACCACTGCAGTGATCATGTGGATCCTGATTCTCATTTTCTTTATCTCGATAGTCACCGGCGGCACCTATGTATTAAACACGCTGAGAAGTGAAATGGATATGGCCCGGAAAAAGACAAATTTTGTGGCCAATGTTTCCCATGAATTAAAAACTCCGCTTACCTCGATCCGCATGTTTGCGGAAATGCTTAGAGAAAGGCGTCAGACGGATAGAGATAAACAGGAAAAATATCTGGATATAATGGTTTCGGAAACCGAAAGACTGACCCGACTTATCAATAATGTGCTCGATTTTTCCCGGATGGACAAAGGGAAAAAAACATATGATAAAAAGATGATTGATGCGGCTTCTCTCTGCGAAGAACTGTTGGAAAGCCAGCGTTTAAGATTGGAGCAGAATGGGTTCGAGGTGAATTTTACCAGAACCTCCAGCCCTGTTTATGTAGAAGGAGATGAAGAAGCCCTTAAACAGGCGGTCTTAAACCTGCTGTCCAATGCAGAAAAATATTCACAGGATAAAAAACAGATCGATGTTGAAGTCGGCCGCAGCGATGAATCTGTGATTATAAATGTAAAAGACCGGGGGATCGGGATCGAACCAAAGCAGGCCCAGAAAATATTTAAAGAATTTTACAGGGCCGATGAGTCTCTTACTTCAAAAGTCAGAGGATCGGGTCTGGGCCTGACTATCTCAAAGAAAATTATTAATGACCATGGATATGCTGGTATTGTAGTACTTTGGGATGAATTTGGTAGATATATGGATA
>CAZLBV010000344.1:0-19799 GCA_964557845.1 uncultured Eubacteriales bacterium
TACCACCAGGCGCCGATTGAAACTTTTTTCCAGATTAATGGCCTTCAGTTCCGCCATTGTCTTTAATTCTCCTTCCCGTTAAAATACAGAGGTAAAGCTTTGCTGTCAAGTGAAGAGAAGTATATGAAAAAAGTTATTAGTGCTTCACGGAGGACGGATCTCGTGGCCTTTTTTTTCGCTTGGCTTTCTTCTGTTTTACGGCAAAAAAGAGCTCATGTATTTGGCCCTTCTAACCGTGTTTATGAAGTGGATCTTGACCCTGCTCATGTGCATACATTGGTTTTATGGTCGAAAAATTTTTCTCCTCTTATTGAAAATAAAAAGGGCCTTTTAGATGCGGTAAGAGAATACGCCCAGATTTACCTCCATTTTACTATCACTGGGAATGGAGGGACCCTGATCGAACCAGGAGTGCCAACATGGGAATATGCTGTCACCCAACTTGATTCTTTGATAAAAATAGCTGGATGTCCGGAGAGAATTTCTATCCGGTTTGATCCTGTGGTATTCTGGAAGGATAACAATAAAAGTGGAACAAATCTCTATTTTTTTGCAAAACTTTCACAAGAACTCTATTCCAGAGGTTTATCCAGAGTCCATTTTAGTTTTGCCCAATGGTATAGGAAAGCCAGGATAAGAGCAAAGAAGAGAGGATTTAATTATTACGATCCTCCTGTCGAGGAAAAAATGAAGCATGCCGAATATCTAAGCGAGATCGCTGCTCAAAGGGGAATCCATCTTTATGTATGCAGTCAGGATGTTTTTGCAGAATTGCCGGGGATCGAGCCATCAGCTTGTATAGACGGGGATCTTTTGAGGAGGTTGCATCCAGATAAAGAACCAGCCTCAGTAAAAAAGGATAAAAGCCAACGAAAGGAATGCCGTTGCACCGAATCGATCGATATCGGCAGCTATAAGCTAAGTTGTCCACATGCGTGTGTATACTGCTATGCCAACCCCCGTTTGGGGGGGCATGAAAATTTCTGATTATATTTCTTATGTGATCTATCAGAAGATTCTTTTGATCATTTGCCTTCGATAATTTGAAGCTTCCATCTTTATGGTGATGAAATTATCAGAAATTTTCACCCCAAGGGGCGAGCCGAATCTCAGTGCATCTACTTTGTTGCAGCAAGTTTGCGGTAATATATTACAGCTTCACTTGCTGCGCCTCGTATCTGCACTGATATCGACTCGTGCCCCTTCCAAACATATTAACGGATTCATAAAATAGGCCGAATCAAAATAAAATAATTTAAAAGTAGATAGTTTATCCTTTCCGATGTTAGCAGTGATTGTCTATTAATTTTTATTAATATTCGGCCTATTTTACCCTACGGGTGGGCTTAGCTTACCCCATTTACTTTGTTGCAGCAGGTTCGCGGTGGTTTACCACAGCTTCACCTGCTGCGCCTCGTATCTGGGGCAATCTAAACCCGTGAACCCATTAAACAATGGGGGCGTGAAAATCCATCCAAATGGCAAAACGGGATCATATCTTATGAATAGAATAGTGTGTTTGAGAAAGTTCAGATGCCTAAGGTGAGCCTTTCAGCTAAAGCAGGGGGAAGTTTCTGATTAAGAATTTTTTTCTGGGCAGTTTCTATATTATAATTTACCCTAAAAAAATTAATTATGTTTTTATCGGAATCATAAATGGCAAAGCCCGCCCGGTTATCTCGGTCTCGGGGCTGCCCGATAGAACCCGGATTTATGAGATAGCGGGTGTCGGTTTCAATTTTCAATTCTTTCATTTTTTGAGTGATGTATTGCCCTTGCACCAGACCATTTTTCTCTGTGTAGATATAGGGAAAGTGAGTGTGGCCGAAAAAACAAATCTGTGTTTGCATATGCAAAAAGGCTTCGGCCGCATCAAATTCTCCGAATATATATGCATCCTCATCAAAAGGAGTTCCATGGCATATGGTGATACCATTGTTGATAATTTGCGGCCCCTTTTTGATCTCACAGAGAAAATTGTAGTTTTTCTTTCGCAGATTTTTCTGGGTCCATATGATTGCAGCCGCAGCAATCGGATTAAAAGCTTTAATGGAATCTTGGTTGCAAACCGCTTTATCGTGATTGCCTCTTACCATGGAGATACTGGGTAATGACTGGATTTTCTGGATACATTCATTTGGTGAGGCCCCGTATCCAACCAGGTCCCCTAGAAATAAATTATGATCAATTTTTCTTTTTTTAGAAAGAGTCAGCACTTTTTTAAATGCTTCCAAATTTCCATGAATATCTGTAAATATTAAATATCTCATTATTTTCTATTCAATTCTTAGCCATGAAAGAAAGATACATTCTTTGTGCACCAAAAGAACTCCGGATAAGCGGACCTGATTCTATCTCATGAAAGCCCTGATCTACTGCGATTTTTTTCAACTCATCGAACTCAAGGGGAGAATAGTATTTTTCGACAGGAATATGATCTCTTGTCGGTTGCAGATACTGGCCGATGGTGAGCAGGTCACATTGGTTATCTCTCAGATCGGAAAATGTTTCGATTATTTCTTCCCATGATTCTCCTAAACCAATCATCATCCCGGATTTTGTAACCATTCCCATTTCTTTTGCTTTTCCTAATAGCTCTATGGATCTACGGTAATTCTTAACGGGACGGCGGACCAGTGGATAAAGCCTTTCAGGAACTTCGATATTATGGTTAAGAACTTCTGGCTGAGATTCAACTACGGTTTTTAAAGCACTGTAATCACCTTTAAAATCCGGTATAAGCACTTCTATAAGTATATCCGGTATTTTTTCTCTTACTGTTTCCATGACATGGGCAAAGTGAGCAGCCCCTCCATCATCCAGATCGTCCCTGGTGACAGATGTGATTACAGTATATTTTAATCCCATCTTGAAAACAGCATCAGCTAGCTTGTCAGCCTCATCACCGGAAACAGGTGCCGGAGTCCCTTTATTTACCGCGCAGAAGGCGCAGTTTCTGGTACAGGTGTCCCCGAGGATCAAAAAAGTCGCAGTTTTTTCCGACCAGCACTCATAAATATTCGGACATTTTGCGCTTTCACATATGGTGTTGATCTTGTTGCTTTTTACCAGCTTTGAAACATAAAAATAATTTTGGTCAGAAGGGAGCCTGATTTTTAACCAGGCAGGTTTTCGCATACTATCCATTGACCCTTCTTGCTATTCTATCCAAATAAAAAACAATAAAAAAATCTGGATTATCTTAGTGATCTTGAAAATGAGGAGTTAAATTATTAATAGTATTCGAGCTCTTTCTCTCTTCTTAAGCGACGCCTCATTCTTTTACGCGCCTGAGCTTCTTTCATTCTTCTTTTTTCACCTGGTTTAAAGTAAATGGAATGCTTTTTAATCTCCTTGATAATAGCTTCTTGTTGAACTTTACGTTTGAACCTTTTGAGCGCGGATTCGATCGACTCGCCTTCATCTACAACTACAAACGCCACGCTTATTCACCTCCTCGATTTTAAGTAAAAGATTTATACAGTATATAGCTACCCTTGTCAAGGAGAAACTATTTTAGAAACTATTTTAGATCTGAACTATTCATAAAAAAATGCTGATAGGGATATTCATTTAAGAATAATCCAGGCAAATAAACCTTTAACTTTGTTCCGACAGATCATATCCGGCTTTGATTATTCCTGCTTGTGCTGTTATTTCCATGGGTTCGATCAAGGGGACTGAAATGTCTTTGGCTGTAAGTACGAGAGGAATTTCTGTGCAGCCGGCAATTATGGCTTCTGCTCCTCTATTTATTAATGTGCCGGCCATATCTATTATGGCGTCTCTGGAATATCCGGATGTATAACCGGCTTTGATCCCGCGCTCACCGAATATGGCATGCATAACTTTTTCTTGTTCTTTTTCGTTGGGATGGATGACTTCAATCCCTTCGGATAAAAAGCTGTCATGGAATAATCGTGAGTTTAGAGTCCCAGTGCTGGCAAGGATTCCTGTCCTTTTTATAGTTGGGATCTTCTTTTTTGCCCATCGCAAAGATTCTTCGATCAAGCTTAGATAAGAAAATTCAATGTTTTGTGTGATCTTCGGCAAAAAGAAATGGGCGGTGATACAAGGGATTATAATAAAGTCAGCTCCACCTTTTAAAACCAGCTTGATCCCCTCTATCAAATCAGCAGTTGGATCTGGTCCCTTTCCGATTATGGCATCTGTCCTTGGCGGAATTTTGGGATTACTGTAGATTAAAACCGGAATGTGATCCTGATCTTTTTCTGCCTGGGTATTTTTGATTATTAGAGTGAACATTCGTGCTGTCGCTTCAGGTCCCATGCCGCCGAGTATTCCAATAATTTTTTTCATCTTATTTTTTCTCCTGGATTTTTTTCCGAATCATTTCAAGAGGAAGGGATTCGATCACATGGCCATCCCGGCCTCTCATGGTTTCTGCTTTGAAAAGAGAGTTTAAAATTGCTTCTTCAGAAGCTTCGGCAGCCGCCAGAAACAGAGGTGAGACTCTTTCATTTCTAAGTATCTCAATGGCCCGAGTCGTTTCCTGGCTGTGATGCCGGATCCTTAAACCAGGGGCCGTAGAAAAGGCCACGGCATAATCTCCGCTTCCGTTGGAATAGTAACCTCCGGTTCGGGCTATACCTAAAAGGGAGCGTTTGGCTAAACGTTTTAAATTTCTGCTGTCCAGCGGGGCATCTGTGGCCACAACTATCATACAGGATCCATCTTCATCCTGCCTGGCTTTTGGCTGGTCAACTACTTTTATGCCGTTGATCTGCAGAATACCGCCATGGTTGGTTTGTACAAGGACCCCGATCATATACCCTCCCTGAGAAGGAGGGAGTTTCCTGGATGCGGTACCGATCCCTCCTTTATAGCGGAAGCAGATTGTACCTGTCCCGGCTCCTACTGATCCTTCAGGCACTGGCCCGGATGCTGCATTATTTATGGCTTCTAGCACGTGTTTTTTGGTTACATGCCGGCCCCGGATATCATTTAGATAACCATCATTTGTTTCTCCTACGACAGCATTGACTGAGCCGATATCCTCATTCCCCGGCAGCCCCAGAATAAAATCAATCACTGTATCTGCTGCAGTGGGCACGCTTAATGTGTTGGTAAGCACAATGGGGGTTTCCAAATTTCCCAGTTCTTCGATTTGAGTGACTCCCATTAATTTCCCATATCCATTCGCCACGTAAACAGCGGCTGGAACTTTTTCCCGAAATATATTAGCGGTATGAGGGAGGATAACTGTAACACCTGTTCTTATGTCATCACCTTCAATCAAAGTTACATGTCCAACTCTAACTCCTTCTACATCTGTGATCGCATTCCAAGGGCCTGTCTCCAGCACGCCGATTTTTATTCCAAAATCCCTGACTCTGGGTCTGTCCTGGATTGGAAAAGCCGCACTGCATGTAAAGAAACATAAGGTCATAAATGTCATAATATTTTGCATAATTCAACTCCGGTTTTATTATTCTGTTATGATGGTAGTTAATGCCAAAGCAAAAATCAATATCGACAAGAAATCAGAGCATTAAATAATCTACTTCAAACGAGCTTCTGTTTTTATACCGGAAATCCTGCTGGTTGTTTTTTTTTATAGATATGGAAGCGGCCGGAAAGACACTGAAAGTGCTCTTCATCATGCAGCATTTCTGCTCTGCCTAAAATTAATATACCTTCTTTTTTTAAAGATGCATATAGTTTCTCAAGCAATTTTTTTTGCAGTTGAGCTTCAAAAAAAATAAATACATTTCTGCAAAGTACCATGTCAAATTTTCCCGGAGGAGGATCTTTGATTATATCGAACTGTTTGAATTTTATCATTTTCTGCAGGCTGGGTTTGATCTTAAACATTCCATCTTGTTTGAAAAAATATTTTCGTAAAAAGCTTTTTGAAAGACTGGCAGTTTCTCTTGGAGTATAAAGGCCGGATCTAGCTTTGCTCAAAGCTTCGCCGTCGACATCGGTTGCTTGGATCATGATTTTATAATCATTGATTTTACTGCCAAGAAATTCATGCCAAAGTATGGCTAGCGAATAGGGTTCCTGCCCCCGTGAGCACCCCATTGACCAGGTGGATAATGATCTTCTTTTTCGTTTGTCAGCATGTCCTATTAATTGGGGAAAATAATTGTTTTTCATATAAAGGAAGACTTCCTTATCACGGAAAAAATCTGTGACATTTATGGTTAATGTCTGGATAAATCTTTGGCACTCAATGGGGTCTTTCTTTAAGACCATGAGGTATTCTCGGTGATTGGAAGAATGTGTGGCTGAAAGGCGAAGGTTTAGCCTTCTCATAAGTGTGGAGAAACGGTACTGACTGGCGTCAAAATTAGTAACCTTTTCAATAGTGGAAAATATTTGGCGCAGTTCTTTATCCAGCAATTGTGACTCCTTGATCATTTTCATCTGCAATCTATAGATATGTACATAATAATCGAGTATCTAATTTGGTCAATACCCTTTCTTGATGAATATAGAGGTGATATTTGGAGGAATTTATTAACCCCCTTCTATGCTCGCCCTATAGAGGTTACGCCTTCCCGTCTTTCTGAGGATTTATACATGTCCTTTTCCGTTTTCTGTTTCGTGATTCATAAAAATGGGGTAACTCCCCTAATTATTTTATTGACCGATTTAATGGTCTATGATATATCCGTTGAATTGAAGGGTTTGAAAAATATCGACAAAGGGTTAAATGCAATTTGAGCTATCGCAAAGAAGCAGTAAAGGGAGTAGAAGTTATAAAAGTGGGAGTGGGAGACTTTAAACTGGGGAGAAAAGGGCAGGTATTGGAAACGGTCTTAGGTTGTTGTGTAGGTATTTGCCTGTATGATGAAAAAAGAAAGATAGGAGGGCTGCTGCATACTATGCTCCCTACCGCCCCAAGGGGAAAAAATGTCGATCCGGTCAGATACTTCAATACCGGACTAATTGAGATCCTTAGAGCCATGCAAACTGAATATGGCATAAATGAGACAGATCTTACCGCCAGATTGTATGGGGGGGCAAAATTGATCCTTCAATCGAATCAGAACATAGGGCAGGAAAATGTCGATCAAGCGCGCCGGTTTTTAAAACAGAGAAACATCAAGATTATAAGTCAGAAGGTTGGAGGAAATAGGGGTTACATGATCCAATTTTATATCTCTACCGGATCAGTAAAATATAGGATGTTGGGAAAAAATGCATCCGTCTGAGCCATAATTGTCATGCCGCGTTTAAAGCTAAAACCATTGAGTCACTATCCTTTCCACATTGATATGATGGTTCGTACCACGGATCTCAATTATGGAGGGCATTTAGGTAATGACAGACTGTTGTCACTTATGCATGAAGCCAGGGTCGCGTTCCTTGCATTTTATGGGTTTACGGAGTTCGATTGCGGCGGAGTTTCTCTTACTATGGGTGATGTTGCCATAGTCTATCAAGGGGAGGCTTTTGCTGGGGACAGGTTAAGGTTTGAAGTCGCTGCTGGCGAGCCGTCCGAATGTGGGTTTCGCCTGTTTTATCGCGTGACCAGGAAAAATGATGGAAAAGAAATAGCTTTAGCTGAGTCGGGAATGGTCTGTTTTGACTATAAAAAAGGAAAAGTCAAAAAACTTCCTGAGGAAACATCGAAGATTTTTTCTAACCATGATTATTCATGAGGAACCGAGGGAGGATAAGGAAAATAAATAGATTCATACAAGGTCTTTATGGTAGCGTGAATACAGGCTAATTACTGGATTATGACCGGTGAATCTGTCCTTTACTATCAAAGTGGTCACCGGTGCTTCTGAATATTTTGTAAACAGCATATCATGACCCACACAAAGTCCAATAATTACATTAAAGGATGTTTTGGATCGGTTGAGCAGCTCGGCTTGCAGGAGAGGATTGCAGGAGGCTTCGAATTTATCCGGATTCCGGATTTTTCCTTCGGGAGGAATATTGACTTCAGTTTTATCTACAGCGCCGCAGCTGCAGATCACCGAGCAGACTTCAAGTCCATGGCTTTCAAAGATAGCAACCGCTCTTTCGGCCTCGTTCACTAAACCTGAACAAAAGGCTACACCTATCTTTTTTGCCCCGATTTTTTTTGCGAACTCAGTGATTTCTCTGATTCTCGGACGAAGAGGAAAGACTTTGTTCTCTTCCCTGTATGCTTTTTCGTGGTAGCATTCTTTTTCTAAATAAGCTGCTTTTAGAAAAAAATCATGGATCTCGGGGGATTTATACCTCTCTGTGACTTGAGTTATTATAGCCTTATAATTTTTTATAGGGCAAAAATTAGGAAGGCGGGTGTCATTATCAATGCCATCTTTACAGGGTTTCTGAGGGCAGTGTGTGCACTTGGGATCGATCATATTTTCTCCTGTCCGATTCATGTTTGTTTGTGTTCAACAAGAATCTGTTCAAATTATTTTATTTATTAGGGTAAAGACTGGACCACCATTCCGGTTCTGATTTTAACCAGTAATCGAACCAAGCCATAATGGTTTTTGTCCACAAAATACGTTTTCCATAAGTAAGAATATGATGGTTCTGGTCTGCGAATTGAATGTATTCCACTTCTCTTCCCAGAAGTTTTAGGGCCGTGAAAATTTGGGTGCTTTCACCGGGGGGCACATTGGTATCTGAGCTCCCATGAAGTAAAAGCAGGGGAGTTGTAATTTTATCTGCATTGAAGAGAGGGCTTTGATTGATGAAGATATCTTTTCGTGACCAAGGAAAACTGTTGGCAGCGGCTACCGCGCTGTAAGAATAACCCCAATATCCTTCACCCCAGTAACTGGCAATTGAGCTGATTCCCGCATGAGAGATGGCGGCTGTGAACATATTTGTCCGAGTCAGCAGCAGCATGGTCATAAATCCTCCGTAAGAAGCCCCCATACACCCTATTCTTTGGGGGTCGACAAAGGGATGATCCGATAGAAATTCTTTTACTCCTTTAATAATGTCGTCTGTAACAATAGTTCCCCAATCATTAACATGAAGCGCAGAAAAATCTTGTCCAAATCCTATGGATCCGCTGGGTTGAAGCACGTAAATGATATATCCCTGGGCCGCGTATAGGTTCTTGGGATAACGGCCTCCGAATTCTCTCGTCACCGGAGTTGTGCCGCCATAGTAGTAAACGATGCAGGGATATTTTTTATTGGGATCAAAATCAGGGGGATAATACACTCTTCCCTCGATTTCATGGCCTTGATTATTCTTAAAGGTCCATCGTTTTACATCTCCGAATCTAACGTAAGCGAATTCATCTTTAGCAGGATTGGTTAATTCTCTATATTTCAGGCTCTTAAGGTCAAGGACATACGCTTTTTGTGGGATGTTCGCGCTCGATCCTGAATAGACTGCGACCGAGGATTTTTCTGCAGTCTCGAAGTTGTCAATGTATTCAACTCCAGTCCTGATCGGTATGTATTTTCTATTCTCCAAGTCGTATCGATAGAGCTGCCGGTAGGATTGGTTGACAGCGATCAGATAAATGTGTCCGTTTTCTTTATTCCAAAAGGTCTCCTCTATGGAAGGGTTGAATTTAAGTGACAAAGGAGTAACTTCTTCAGTGGTGAGGTCGAATAAATAAGCCTGGATATCATAGTCGTTTTGAATCGGATTTTTTTTAAGATTAATTCCGATTTCACCAAAAGTAGAAGGACTTCCTGTAATCAGAAGTTTGTCTCCTTTTGGGTTCCATTGTGCGCTTCTCAAAAAAGATCCCGCCCAGAGAAGTTTAGGATTGAGAGTATCGATGTCGAGGACATAGAGTTGGGTTTTGGAATATGGACGGACGCTGTACTCGGGTAAAGTTCTAGTGAACAGGAGTCTGGTCCCATCCGGACTGATGGAATTTAAATTTGTGGTTAATTCCCCTGCAGTCAGCCTTGTGGATATGCCTCCTGGAACACTCACTTTATAAAGAAAATTTCGGTTTCTCCAGAAAGGTTGCCGATCTTCCAGTGTTTGGAACCTTTTAACTCCGGGTAGATCTTTTTTGCCTTCCTCGGTTATATAATAAAAAACAGATGATCCGGTAGGTGACCAAACATGAGAGCCCAAATTTTTTATATTTTTAAGCAGGGGAAGATTTGTACCGGCATCTATATCGACTATCCAGAGTGTGCTTCCGGTCTCGTTTCGAGATGTATAGGAAAATTTCCTCCCTTCTGGGGCCCAATTGATCTGATCGATCGAGAGGCTGCCCCGAAATGTTTGGAAAAGTGTTCCGTCAGAGACCTGATACAATTCGATCCAGGATTCATTTTCATCTGAAGGAGGGATGGATCGTCTGAGGGATACAGCCGCTAAAACACCATCTGCGGAAAGTGAAACATTGTTAATTTGCGGACTGTCAAGCAAGTCGGCTATGTTCATGTTTCTTGTGGGTATAAGGGAGAATTCTGGCGGGGGGTTATTATACCGGTTTTCAACGGTTAAAACTGCCTGCATAGTCCATTTCGAATTTTGACCCGGATCGTTCAAGGTTTTGATAATAATAAGGTGTTTGCCTGTTTCTAGAGCTATCGTTGTGGAATTTTTACTGGAGCGAGAAGCTGTATCGCTGCCTGAATTTTCATCGATTTTATCTTTTACCAGGACAGGTCTTCCATCCAGAAAAACCTGATAGGCCTGGGGCGATTGTACTGATAGGATTCCTTGTGACCATCTGTCTACATCGATATAGGCTGCGAGGTAAGCGGAAGCAGGCAGCTTCTGGTCAATCGGCAGGCTGATAATGCCGTCTTCGGCCGAGATTTTTTTCCATTCTTCGGTATTACCGTCCTCCCACCTTAGAATCCCAGATTCCACAGGTATAAGAGAAGTGATATCAACTTCTTCGAAAAGGAGAAGATCCTTTATTTCCATACCATTTTTTCCAACATCTGCGAAAGCAGGGTAATGGAAGCAGTTAGGGCCGAGAGCTAGCCAGGAAGAAATAGTATAATCTTGTTTCTGATTTTGGCCGGTTTCAAGTTCAAGCCCAGCCAAGGAAAGTTGAAAAGTAAAAAGAATAGTAAGAAACAAACAACTAAAAAGAACTTTCCATACGCTCAGTTGTTTCATTTTGACTCCGTTTAAACTGTGTTCAATAGTTCTGATTTTTAGCTCTTGTATAGTATAGCATATGTTTTAAATAAAAATATGATCTGATATCAGGCTTAAAATAAGAAGTCAAAGCTACAAAACCTATATATGTTCCTTTTTTTCCTTATGTTTTTTGAAAAAAAAGAGTACTACAGTCATCATATTTTTTGACAAGGTCAAGTTCAGGGAATATAATTTTTTTGTTTTGGTCTAAATAACCTGGATTATTCACGTGTCGAGATTGGTACAGTTTCAAGGCGTTGGCGGGTGTCGGCATTTTTTATGAATAGTTCGGGTTAAATAATTACTAAATGATCAGGAGTTTAATATGGGGAAAAAATGCTTTAGGTTTTATGCAGGAATCGCGATTATTTTCGTAGTTTTTTTAATTTTTTGGGGATGTGAAGGAGAAAGAGCAGAACCTGCGGATCTGGTTTTGAGGAATGCCTTCATTTATACGGTCGATGCTTCCAATCCCACCGCAGAGGCTTTAGCGGTCACCGGAAATAAAATTACTGCGGTCTGTAGAACCGATAAAGAAGTGGAAAAATATATCGGTGACAATACTCAAGTGATCGACCTTGAGGGGGCATTCGTTACGCCAGGGATAATCGATGGTCATGTGCATTTCAATAATGCCGGCAGTCTGATCCTTGATGCTAATCTAATGACAGTTTCGGATGAGAAGGGTTTGAGAGAAGAGTTAAAGCGTGTTGTCGGAATACTTGAAGAAGGCGAATGGATAACTGAAGGATTATGGGGTGCTTATGAACAATGGGCCTTGGGGGATTCAGGCCGTGATGAATCAGAAACAAGAGCGCCCTGGCGCCCTAACCGATATATGATCGATGAGATCACACCTGATAATCCCTGTTTTCTCTGCAGGTTTGACTATAAGGAGTGGTTGGCTAATACGGTTGCCCTGGAAGTCGCAGGCCTGGATGAAGGTAGGGTTGAAGGCCTGGAAATTGGCCAGGACGGCCAACCTACCGGGATCATCTTCAGGCCGTCTCCTGCATTTGAAAGATTGAGGGGATCTCAAAAACCCAAATCTCATAAAAGGCTGTTGGATGAAAACCGGGCGGCCTTAAAGGCTTTAAGGGAATCAGGGATTGTAGAGGTCCATGATATTGCCCAGCCGGACCAAACTCTGCGTTTTATTGAGCTGCAGAAAAACGGCGAGCTCACCTGCAGGGTATGGCTCCGGCCGGATCTGAGCCGGGGTGCCGAGTTAAAGGAAAAAGGCATGAGTATGGGGCTTCATCCCGAGACGAAACTGAAAGATAAATGGTTGAGATATGGTGCCCTAAAAGGATACATTGATGGGATTATGGGAACTCATGGAGCACTTTTTTTTGAACCTTATGATGATCAGCCGGATAATTACGGTCATTGGAGGCGCCACACCTCGGATGATCCCGATTTTAAGACCGGTAATATGGAAAAAATGTACAGCCTGATCAAAACCGGGCTGGAAGCTGGATTTATTCCCAATGTCCATGCCATCGGTACCAGAGGCGTGGCGGAAATGCTCGACTTGTATGAACGTTTGAAGAATGAAGGTGTAGATCTCACCGGTTTTCGAGTCATTCATGCTCAGGTGATTCGGCCCCAAGACTTACCCCGCTTTAAAGCCTTGAATGTTATTGCCGAGGTTAATCCCTATCATCTTTCAGATGATATGCGCTGGATGGAAGAAAGGATCGGTTATGAACGATGCAAAGGAGCCTATGCCTTCAAGTCTCTTTTGGATAACGGAGCTATGTTGAGTTTCGGATCTGATTGGCCTGGGACCAGCGCAGCTCTTTACCATATGCACCCCAAGTACTTGATCTATTCTGCGGTGGCCAGAAAAACCTTAAAAGGAACTCCACCGGAAGGATGGTTTCCGGAAGAAAAGATATCAATGGAGGAAGCCATCAAGGCTTACACCATAAATAATGCTTACGCTGCTTTTGAGAATGATATTCGCGGCTCCCTTGAGCCGGGAAAGCTGGCGGATATTACCGTGTTTGACAGGAACCTTCTGGAAATTCCCGAAGAAGAAATTTTAAACACAGAAGTAATCTACACGATTGTTGACGGGAAAGTTGTGTTTCAAAAAAAACCAAAAACAGATCTGGAATAATTAGTCTTATATCTCTACATCTGGTGGAAACGGGCTTACAGCCATGCTTGGATTATGGCAATTTTAGAGGAGGATAAAGTGAAGAAAAAAGCATTTTTAGGTGTGTTTCTTTTGTTATCTTTCATTTTCTGTCTGAATGCACAAGATGCGATAATAATTAATCATAAGAATGTTGATGTGAATAAAATACCCGACAAATGGATAAAGAAAGCAAAGAGGAATCTGAGGATTGGATATGGGCATACCTCTCATGGCAGCCAGCTCGTAACCGGACTTGCTGCCTACCAAGGGAAAAAAGGAAGGCTTTTTCATTTCATGTCTTCTGATTGGGGTTTAGATCCTGGAGTTTTTTTAAATGATTATTGGGGTAATGCCGGAGGAGCCGAGGACCTTGGTCATGATGGAGATTTAGCTTGGAGGGATGCGACCATAAAAATGTTAAGACGCCCCAATAACGATCGTAACGTGGTCATCTGGTCCTGGTGCGGCGGTGTCAGCGATAATACACCGGCAGGTATTAAAGCTTATCTAGAAGCCATGGATGCGCTGGAAGAAATGTATCCGGATGTAACCTTTGTGTATATGACAGGCCATCTGGACGGCACCGGAAGGAAAGGGAATTTAAACAAACGGAACAACCAGATCCGAAGATTTTGCAAAAAAAACAAAAAGGTTCTTTTTGATTTTGCTGATATCGAAAGCTATGATCCGGATGGAAAAAACTTTTTAAGAAGAGGGGGGGATGACAATTGTGATTTCAAAGGCGGCAATTGGGCTGATCTCTGGCTACAGGCGAATCCTGGAAGCGAACTGGCGAATCTATCTCTTTACTGTGGTGAATGTGCTCACTCGAATCGATTGAACTGCGTGTTGAAAGGGGCGGCTTTCTGGTGGCTGTTGGCCCGGATCGCAGGTTGGGATGGGGGAAGCGATGAACCTTCACTTCAAGTGATATCTCCTGATGGAGGCGAAAGGTGGCTCAGGGGTTCTACCCATGAGATAAAGTGGTTTTCAAATGGGAATATAGATAAAGTTAGTTTAGAATATTCTACAGATAAAGAAAAAGAATGGAAAACAATTTCAACTGAGGAAGAAAATGATGGTCAATACTTATGGACCATACCTGATGCGGTTTCCTCCAACTGTAGATTGCGAATCATAGGAGATAAAGGAGATTTTGTGGATGTCAGCAATTCTGATTTTTCCATTATTTCAGAGGATAATCCGCCTGTTGTATGCATAAACCACCCAAATAATAATGCTAAACTTAGAGAGAAGACAGTCATACGGGTCGATGCAAATGATGACTTCAGTATAAGCAAGGTAGAATTCATATTCGATGGTTTTTTACAGAATACCGACATTAACTTCCCGTATAAGTACATTTTCGATCCTGCCTGCTGGGCAGATGGCGAACATTCTATAACTGCTGTGGCAACGGATTCAAATAATCAGCGGGCGGCTTACGAAATAAAGGTCAGGGTTGTCTCGAATGACGCTCCTAGCATAAAGATCATTGAACCGGTAGACGATGCAAGGGTGACAGAATCTGTTTGGATAAAGACTCATACGCAGAATGACCAAAATCTGGAGAAAGTTGAATTTTATATTAATGAAGAAAAGGTTTTTGAAGACATTACATACCCTTACCGATTTTATTGGGATAATGTCTCTGCAGCAAATGGCCCTTATTCTATTAAAGCTGTGGCTGTCGATAAAAATGAACAAACCGCATTTGACAGTATTTCCATTAATATGCTTAAAATGAGCATAAAGCTGGAGGCAACCAGGTGGTGGGAAAGCGCATGGATAATCCAAAGGCAGTTTTCTTTTCTTTCGATCTCACTTGAAAATCCGATTTCTCAAGGGACTTCTGATTATGTTATACACAGAAAAAAAGATGGAGGTTCATTTGAAGCTATAGCGGATATCCAGGCATCTGAAATTTCAGGAAATACATTTTCTTATGTCGATAAATATTTAGATGAAAATAGTGTTTATGTCTATAAGATCGTGCTTTTAGATGTAAATGGATCTGTATTAGTCGAATCCAATGAAAGCACAATTTAGCCTTAAGGATCAAAATGAATTATGTTTGTAAAAAATCGGAGTGTTTCATGAAAAAATATGGCGTTATCTTCATTACCATAATGTTTTTATCGGGTTCTTTGTGGGCAGCAGATTATTCGTTTTATTTCGACATTTCCGGAAATTATCTTGCTTCTCCCGATGAAAAATTCAGGGGCTTTTATGGCGAGGACTCTTTTTTTCCGGAATTGACTGCGGGAATAAGGGTCTTAGGGGATTTTTGTTTATGGGCTGGTTACGGATTTTTCAGTTCCGAAGGAACAACCGATTTTTTATATGAAGAGATGAAAGCCCGGCAGAGTTATCTTTCCGGTGGATTGAGTTACCGGCGTAAGATCACCGATGATTTTGGCTTCAAGGTCGCTTTAGGTGCCCTCCAGGCTGGTTACAAAGAGGAAGGCATGGATATGGAAATATCAGGGTCAGCCCTTGGATTTAGAGCTGATGGGGGAATGATCATTTATATAGGAAAAGTATATGTAGAATTATCCAATGGTTATCTTTATGCAAGTGATGATGTGAATGGCAAAAAAATAAAGCTGGGTGGATACAGAGTCGGTTTAACTCTTGGCCTTGAATTCTGAATCTTCAGATATTTTGACCAGCTTGATCCTTCCTGAAATGGCAAGTGTGATTTTATAGGCCCCGCTGTCGTTTCGAATATATATCGATGCCAGGTTAGAAACGGTCCCGATCGGATGAAAAATCGGGGAGTTGTTGGCATCGATATGGGCATGTTCGAGAAAAGTCCTTTGATGAAGTTTCCATGTATTATTGTTTTGCTGGAAGATCTCAGTCGAGCATGAGTGAGAAGAAAAGACAACTCTGACTTTCGTTCCCGAAAATATGGCCTTGTATCTGGCTTGATTCATACGGGCATAGACTTCATAGGCAGATTTATCTAAATAATGCCGGGAGGAAGTGGTGAAGATAGAAGATGACAGCAGAAACAGTGTGACAGTCAAGATAAATATGACCGCTAAGATCTCGATAAGGGTAAAGCCCGGCCTTTTATAAAAAGTGAACATATCAATCCTGCTCTGATTCAGAATTTGTAATCAATTCTTTGGGGTAATAAGATTGAAGCTGCAGGATTGGCTTGGTGGATAAAGGCGAATTATGGAGTAGATCCTGGTTAAGTAAAAATCTATTATCCTTCATTATTTTTGTTTTGTTTGAGTTGGAGATGATATCGCTTGCTTGTAAGCTGCCGAATAGATTGATGTTTTTTCCCTTTCCTCCTATAGAAAATCCTTTCCCTGATGCAGTTAAAGATGCCTGGATCTTGAGATCATCCGGAGAGTCTTCGGCAATATTGATCGCACTGGTTTCATTTTGGTTTCCAAACACGTCATAGCCGGAAGCCAAGAGATGAAGCTTGGTATTGGATTCCTTGACATATGGCATCCCTTTTTCCCATTTAAGCCCCTGATATAAGAGATGGTTGGAGATTGTGATCTCACTAGAAGCAACTATGGTGAGGTTTATTCCTGTCAAAATAGCAGGAGCGTCTTGATCTTTAATTATTTCCAGGGAGTTTGGTGGATTGAATATCCCTCCTCCAAGGGATAATACTTTCCCGTTAACGATGATTACTTCTAAAGGAAGAAGATCATAGGTTTCTTCCTTTTCAGGAGTTAAAAAAAATGTCAGACTATTTTTAGGGCTGAACATTAATATCCAGATGCCGGCTTCCAGCGAAAAAGAAGCGACCTGGTAATCTTCATATATAGCTAAACCCAGTTCTAAGACATCGCCCTGGATAAAAATGCCTCCAAGTCCCAAATCGTCTTTGATGAGATAGACACCTTCTGGGATCGGTTCTTCAGATAATTCAAGGCCCAGGATCGATCGAAGTCTTGATGCAGATAAATCCTGGGGTTTGAAAATTTTTATTTTAAAAGCTTTTTCTATCAATTCTTTTTGGAAGCCTTTAATGAGTTCCTGCTCGTCAAAAACAACAGGAGGAAATTGATCTATTAGATTTCCGGGCAGAAGCTCCACCTGGTTATTTTCAAGAAAAGAGGTTTTTTTATGGTCGGGAATTTTTTTAGAAATAAGGAATGGGAACATGGATAAGGGCAAATTACCAGCCTGGATCTCAACTGAAACCAGCAAGGAACTTATTCTTTTCGGACAGAAATATTTTAATTGGCCCTGGCACCTGATACATGCTGTATAGACTGTACTAAAATAAGTTTGATTTTCCTTGATGTCATCCAGACTGAAACCGATATTTAAATCCCAGATCTGATCTTCCCAGGTTATGATTTCCGAGAGCGGAATGTTTTCTTGAAGAATGTTTTCTACCGCTGCATATCCGGAATTGGCCGCATCTCCCCTTAATGTTTCCCATTCATCAGGAGTTATTAACATTGGTGACTCTGCCCGGGCAAAGAGATCGCAAAGTAGGCCATAACCTTTTTTGATCCCGTTTTCACATGTTTGATCAAGCAGTTGGAAGTTTTTCTTCCAACCGCTTAAGGCCATATGTGCCTGAGAAATATAGATCATTCCCAAACTCAAAGAAGAAAAAACAAACAGCAGAAAAATAGTTAAGATAGAAATCCCCCCTCTACACGGGCGGCGGATTATTGCTGCGGCTTGAAGCCATTGTTGAATTTTTTGGGACAAAACTGATCTCATAAAATTTATCCTCCTCTTTGTTAATTTGAATTTGAATATAAAGAAGCCGGCTGTTTTCCCGATAGAAGCATTTAAATTTCATGATGTCTTCCATCAGCGGCTGGGCCGGCGAATTATTGACTTTCCTGCGTAAAATATGATTTCTTTCATCCACATATAAGGAAACCGTTCTTACCAAAAGCATGGTTGTGGAATCAAAATGATAGGAATTTTCAATCTGTGCAGAAAGATCGATGCCGGTGCTGTCGATCCCTGAAATTTTATTGATCTCTCCTTGCTGATGATCAAAGATACAGATTAAATGGCCTTCTTTGAGACCTCTAATATCCTTTATCTGGATGTGAGTTTGTCCGGGGACTAAGTTTCCCTCTAGTGTTATTTCTTTTTCCCGGCTGAAGATAATAAATTGGTCATCAGTCATGCTGAACGGCTCTAAGATCTTTAGATTTATAGGTTTTTGCAGTCCCTGGCCGCCGCATTGAAGATCAAATCGTATCCTGTCAAGAGTAAAGAATATGGATTCAGTTGTTTGAAATTTTTCTTTGAGTTTAGTGAAAAGTGCCCGTGTGTGGGAAAAGAATTCCAAGCAGGATAGGATAATGAGTGTAGATAGGCTCAGGCTGATGAGACTTTCTATTAGGGTAAAACCAGGCCTTGGATTCTGTTGTTCGTTTTTCATTTCTCTTAAAATCCCAATTCTTTAGAAATGATAATTGCGAATTTAATAACGATAGTTCCCTCATTCACAGCCCGGCAGTCGATCACGACTTTTTTTTCCTGTTTTGAAAGATCAGAAATTTTCCATGTTCTGTAGTATATCTCTTCTGAGTGGTTAACTTTAATCTCCTCTTCATAGCTGCCGTTTTTCATATGGGGGTGATCGAAAGAAATGGATTTGAGATATTCGACCTTGGCCAGCGCTAGTTCAGTGGCCCATATTTTTATGCTGCTGCGCCTGTCTACTTTCAATGTAAAGATGATAGAATGCGCGGTTCCCAGAAGGAGAAAGGTGATGACTGCAAGGGATACCATCAATTCAATCAGAGTAAATCCTTTTTTAAATTTAGATGAAGCTTTGATTTTATTATTCCTTTTTTTCATTGTTCTCATGTTCCTCAAAGGCAAAAATCATGCCAGATCTTAAATGAATATTTCAGGTCTATAGAAAAGCTTTATTTTTGTGGTGTCTCGGATTGTTAACATATATATTCGATTGAAGCTCATAGTGTATACTGAAGGTTACTTACATAAATTTAATTTTATTTTGGCGAGTTGAAGTCTATGGAAATCCTGATAAATTATCAGTATGATCAATGAATCTAACCTGATTTGTACTAATTGTTCCTTGCGTAGTAATGGATTTTATCGTAATAGGAGATACCGATATTTTCGATCAAAAAGCAGATACTTTATAGAGTGAAAAAAATTGCAAAATACTCTTGACAATTTTCATGAATAAACCTATTATATGATAGCTTCCTGATATAGGATGCTTTATCCTATAATTATGTTCTTTTAAGAAAACGGGAGGAAGTTTCTTTCTAGGTTAGAAAGAAGTAGTTCTTTGAAACAAAAAGCAGAGCGACCTAAAATCAATCTAAATTGTCAGTTTTTTTTTCTTAGTTACGATTAGAACCTCTTCGGAGGTTCTTTTATAACTGGAGAGTTTGATCCTGGCTCAGAGTCAACGTTGGCGGCGTGCGTAACACATGCAAGTCGAACGATCCTTGAGTGGCTTGCCATTCAAGGAGAGTGGCGAACGGGTGAGTAACACGTGAGTAATCTGCCCTCGAGTGGGGAACAACCTCGCGAAAGCGGGGCTAATACCGCATGATATTCTGAAGTATAAGCTTTCAGAATCAAAGCCTTCGGGCGCTTG
>CAZLBV010000345.1:0-22429 GCA_964557845.1 uncultured Eubacteriales bacterium
TATCTGTTGGGGAAGATCCCTTGAATCAAAAGCTCCCGTCTTTCCATCTCTGCTCTGCTTGACTCTGACATCGAGGTCAAGGCCGTTGACCTCAATAGAATCAAAGAGCCGCCCTCCTTTGCTAAGAAGAGAAAGAGTATCCCCCTTACCAGTTATAGCATCGATAGAAAGCTCGATGCGGCTACGAGTATCATCCATGTAAAAACGGATTTTTTCTGCGTGGACATTGAAGGGAAAAAGGCCATAATCCAAACTGCCGATATCAACCGAAGCGTTTACTTTTTTTGAGATCCATTTCTCCGCATAATTCTTTACCGTATTTTCACTGAAATATACATAGATCACGAATGCTAAGCACAGTAGAACGATCACAAGACAGACAGCGCCGCTGATAAGAATTATCTTTTTGAATTTTTTCCTAGCCGCTGTCTTCATAATAATATTGGCGGATCGTCTTTCTATAGTGTAACATATTGCATTCTTTTCCATAAAAATCTATCATTTTCTCTTAAAAATTAAACAGGAGGTTTAATTGAAAAAAAGATTAAATATTTATTTTGTAATTTTTGTTTTTATGACCGTAATATTAACTGCAGAAGACAAAGCCTTACGCCCTATGACCGTTGACGATGCCCTGGATATGGTCCAAGTGAGAAACGCGCTTCTTACTCCTGAGGGAGATTGGGTGTTTTTTTCCAAAACAGAATTGGATTGGAAAAAGAATAAATACAACACCAAATACTACATGATCTCCTCTTCCGGCAAAGAAAAAGAATTTCAATACATAGGGGAAGATGGGGGCAGTGCCTTTCAATTTTCCCCGGACGGGAAGTATCTATCCTTAAAACGAACCGTGGATGAACACAGTCAGATATTTATCATGCGGACTTCGGGCGGAGAAGCCGTGCAGTTGACCAAGCATAAAAACAGCATCGGAGCTTATAAATGGTCTCTCGACTCCGGATCGATCTTTTTTATAGCCGATGAACCCAGAAGCGAAGAAGATGAAAAAAAATTTAAAGCCGGATACGACTCGATCTTTGTGGACGAAGGCCCCAACGGACAAACCGCAGGACACTGGAAAAATCTATGGGTTTTCGAGGTAAAAACCAAAAAAGAAACAAAACTTACGGATGAGGAATTTATTTTGGATAATTTCGATCTTTCCCATGATGGGAAATTTATCCTATTCACAGCCAGGACATCCAACCGGAGAAATGACCGGAATAAAAGCGAGATATATCTGTTCGATATCGCTTCTCAAGAAAAAATTCGTTTGACGGAAAATAATGTTCCCGAGAGCAACCTCCAGTGGGCTCCTGATGGTAAAAAATTCGCGTATCTAACCGTAGATAACAAGGAATGGCTGAATCGCAACACCAAGATCTTCCTAATGGAGATCGATTCTAAAAAATCCCGTCTGCTCTCCGAAGGATTCGAAGGAAGCATCCGGAACATCACCTGGACTCCTGATTCAAAATTTTTATATTTCAATGCCCAGCAAAAGACAAATTCTAATCTGTATAAGATCGATGTTTCCAATGGAGAATGCCGGCAGATAACACAGATAACCGGAACTATGCAGGTTAACGGCTTTTCCCTGGACAGGTCAAAATTCCTCTACACTTTTTCCGATTATAAAACGCCTGCAGATCTTTATCTGGACAGCACAATTCAGTCGAATCCTCAGCGCCTCACTGACGTCAATCCCTGGTTTGAAAAGGAAATATTGAAAGCCTCTATGAAACTTGTTCAATGGCAAAGCAAGAACGGTTTTGAGATCGAGGGGCTCCTTCACCTTCCTCCGGAATTTAAACAGGGAAACCCTCCCCCTCTAATCTTAAATATTCACGGAGGTCCGGCTGGATGTTTTGTCAACAGTTTCCGGCCTCATTATCATATCTATGCTGGTTTAGGCTATGCCTCTCTTTCTCCCAATGTCAGAGGAAGCAGCGGCTATACCGATGAATTGCGGGAAGGGAACACCATCCAGGCTGGTGACGGAATTGGTTCCGGGGATTATTGGGATCTTATAAACGGCATCGATTACGTCATCGAAGAAGGATACACAGACCCTGACCGTTTATCTCTTAAAGGTTGGAGTTATGGCGGGATCCTCGGAGGATGGACAATTACCCAGACGGACAGATTTAAAGCCGCCTCCATCGGTGCTGGAGTCTATGACTGGACTTCTGAATACGGACCAGGATTTAATTATGACGTGCGTCTCTGGCATATAGGCGGCACACCCTGGGATAATCCTGAAGGTTATCGCCGCCAATCCGCTTTTACCCATGTTAAAAATGTGACGACTCCTACCTTGCTCATCCATGGCATGCGGGATACAACTGACACCGAATCTCAGAGTATGCTTTTCTTCACCGCTCTAAAAGATATTGGCAAAGCCCCGGTACGCTATCTCCGGGTACCCAGAGAACCACACGGTTTTCGCGAGCCACGCCATCAAAGAACACGCGATATCGAGGAAATAAAATGGATGCAGAAACATGTCCTCGGAATCGAATGGACACCTTGGGAGCGTCCGGAGGATAAAGATTCAGAAGCAAAAGAGAAGAAATCGGAAAAAGAAAAAATAAACTGATAAAATAGAGCCGAAATAATTTAGACGAGATGGTTACTTGCCGATAGATAAAAATTTTACATTAGGTTTATACGCCTCAAACATTCTCACGGTTTCAGGATGGCATGTAAAAAATATAACTTGATGCTCCTGGGCTAATTCCTTTACCGCCTGGCTTGCTGCCTTTGCCCGTTTTGGATCAAAGTTAACCAGGATATCATCGAATATTATTGGTAAGGATTCTGACCGCTGGCTGACTTCCCGGATAAATCCAAAACGAAGAGACAGATACAGCTGCTCAGCTGTTCCCCGGCTCAATTCTTGGATCTCTCTTCGTATGTTATCCTTTTTTGTCTCAACGAAAATAGGGTTTTCATCCAGAGGGGCATAGATCTTTGAATAGGTTTCTAAGGTCATCAAAGAAAAAAAACGCTGGGCTTCTTTGACCACTTCCGGTTGTCTTTCTTTTTCATAATTTTCTACGGCCTTCTTCAGAACAAAACGCGCCAGGGTCAAAACTGTCCAAAGATCAGATCTATCCCTTAGCTCTTCCAATTTTAACTCATAAGACATCCGTAAACGGGAGCTCTCTTCTTCCTGTTTTAAATATTCGATCTGATTGTTTAAACTTCCCCGGCTCTCTTTGAGTTTATCCCGTTCCTCATCGATGTCTCTCAGAGCTGCCTCCAGTTTTTCCCTTTCTGCTTCAAGGGCTTCCGGCTCCGCTTCCGCCAATTCCTGCAGGAATCTGGAATAGGATTCTCCCTCGCCGCTGATTTTTTTTATATTTTCCTGGGACCGAAGTATCTCTTGGTCAAGACGAGTTTTTTCCTCCCAAAAATCAGCCATTTCCCTGAACTCCTGTTCAGAATTTACACCGGCCTTCTCTAACAGCAGCTTAACAGCTTTTTCTTTTTCCTGTTTTTTTTCTCTTAAATTTTTCAATCCAGTCCCTAATTTTTCCTGGTTGATTTTTAAGTGGTCCAGATCTCTTTTATTTTTCAACGCCTGATCTAATCCAGAAGCAAGTTTTTCCATCTTGATCAAAACATTATTTTTTTCTGTTGATGGATCCACTCCGGCTGCTTTGATCAGATCGTTTACTTCCTTTTCATATCTTTGGATCGAATTTTCTGTTTTTCTCACCTTTTCCTCAAGGGAATAAATATTTTTGAGCTGTTCTTTTACTGCTTTGATAGAGGTAAAAATTTCCATAACTCCTTCAGGAGACATGCCTTTATCCAGGCCTGAATCAACCAGCCAACTATCCCAATCCTCCTGAATTTTCGCATAATCCTGTCTGAGTTTTTTTGAATGCCGCTCTATCCTATCATGCTCTGATCTAAGCTGATCCAGCTCATTCTCCAGCTTGTTTATTTCTTTTTGCTTTTCATTATAACTGCGAATCGCTTGTAATCTCTCCTGCAGATCAATATCCAGCTCTTCCATCTGTTCTGGGGCTGGGATCCGGTCAAAACCACATTTTTCCGCCTCTTTTAAAATCTCTCCACGAAAAGACTTGATCTTTTCCCTTAACTGGTGAATATCCAGAGCCTGCCCGGAGAAAGAATAAATTCCATCCTCAATTTTTTCAAATCTACTTTCTGTTTTTTCTGAGCTTATTGTTCGGCTTTTTTTCCGGCTAAAAAAATAATAGATCACAGTAAATAAGATAATGGCCGAGAGGATTCCTATTCCGGCCCTTAAACTTTTCTGAAAAGCCGAAAAAATAAAATAGCCGCTTATACTCAGCATCAAGATAAATAAAGCGACTATAAGCTCTCTCGGAAAAACACTGGTCTTCCACATTCCTGCTCTTTTGAAAGATTGAAGATCAGCTTCCAAACCCAAAAGCTTGGGGAGTTTGATCCGTAAGGATTTCAAAGAAGATTTTCTGTTTATTAAATCCTCTTCTTTGATACCCGGCTGCTTTAGATCTTTCAGGTTTTCCAGCATTTTTTTATGATCCTGCCGGATCTTTTCCACCTGGTTTTCAACCCTCTTTTTTTCTCTTTCCAGATCCTGGATCAGATCTTCCCTATTTTGCATCTCACGCCGTATTCCGCGCACCTTTTCATTTATGGGAATGGAAACATCAAAGTTAAGCGCTTTTTCAGCGGTCCAATCTGATCCGATCTCTTTTAAAGAGCTATCTACAGCTGACTGCAGATTCTTTTGCTTTTCCAATAATACCGGCAGATCCTCAAGGTCAGACCTAAATTTTCCCTCTTCTTTCTGCACAGCCAGAATTTTATCTTTCAAAGATATGATCTTATCGTTCACATCCAGTTGGGAGATCTGGAAATTAGTTTGTTCCAATTCTTCGGATCTTTTAGCGATCTCTTCATCTAAATCCCGGATAAGGGCAGCATTCAAATCCAGCATTTCTTTTCCTTTATCAGGGAAACTGGTTATATAAGGGAGTCTGGACAACCTGACTTCCGAATCACGTAGTCGTCGCCAGTCCTCCCAAGCCGACAAAAGATTCCTGGTGTGATTCAAATTTTTTGTGATGTTTAGTCTTGTCAACTCTGTCTGTGTTATCTTTTTTGATAATTTTATTAACTCCTCATGGAGATGATCGAACTTTTCTACATTTCCCATTATCTCTTTTAATTTCAGATCAATATCTCTTATTTGCTTAAATAATAGATTGATCTCCGGCTTGCTTCCCTGGAGCAGATACAGTTCGCCTCTTTCTTTATCCAGGCTTCTGATCAATTCAGAAATAGCCCGTCCTCCAGTTCCGGTTCCGGCACTGTAGAGACGTTCCTTTACTTCATCACTATCAAGGGTTTGAAAGTCCTGGAGTTCGGACAGCCCGAAAGCATATACATTGCTATAAATATGCTCATTGGCATGTCCGAGCTTCCGACTGAATCCACTCATTTCTATTCGTTTTCCCTTAGAATCAATAATGGATTCTTTTTCCGTTCCTTCCGAAAACCGCTCGATGGTATAGACATCCCCATCTCTCGATTGCAAAAGGAGCCTCCCCCCATGCCTTCCTCCTTTAAGGGCAGGATAAGGATTACGTCTAGTTCTTCTATCCGGGAAGCCAAAGAGAATCCTTCGGACAAACTCAAGCAAAGTCGATTTGCCGGACTCATTCATACCGGTGAACACATTAAGCCCACTGGACAGATCTCTGATCTTAAGATCTTTGAAAATTCCAAATCCGTCTATGTGAATCTCTTTAATCCACATCAGGAATCACTCCGTAAGATCCGGTCCAAACAGATGGATTCGGCCTTTTTCAGCATAGAAGTCAACCGCTCATCATCGGGGAATTCTAAATATTTTCTTCCACCGGGAGAACCATAAAGCGATTCCAGATCTTTACTGATCTGATCCCGGAGCTCTTGATCGCGGGGCATCTCCTCAAACATCTTGAGCAAACTGCCGATGAAATCATCCCGTTTGATCAAAGAATCCCGGTCCAAGGGCGGATGCGTTAGATTTTTTAAGCTTTCTATCCAGATAAAAGGAGTTTCGCCCTTCTCAAATTCTCTTAATTCAAGCATAAGATCATCGAGAACTCCTTTCTTTGCTAAAAAGGAATAAAGCACACCTCTGCCTTTAAGAAGAAGCCGGCAAACAATTGGCCTGCCGTCTGATCTTTGCCTGATATCTTCGATACAACTGTAAAGTCTTGTCAGCAGTTCCTTTTCCTCTGGAATATCATCGATGTAAAATTCTTCTACCGACCATCTGACCGCATCGGTTTCAACAAATTCATAACTGATATTTCTTTCCGGAGTGACCTCAACCAAATAACATCCCCGGGGGCCGGTCTCACCGGGATGCAGTCCTTGCGGGTTACCCGGATAAATAACCACTGGGTCCTCTTTGTTTAGCACCTGCCGGTTATGGACATGCCCTAAGGCCCAATAGTCAACATTTCTGGAGATCAGGTCGTTTAAGCTGCAGGGAGAATACGGCTCATGACCGCTGCTCCCTTGCACCAGGCAGTGGAGCAGGCCGATCGAAAAAACATCTTTAGCTTGACCCGATCTCTTCGGAAAATTCCGGCTCAAATTAGATGTAATCTTCCTGGTGGAAAAACTGATGCCGTGTATGACTGAAGCCTGCTCACCCTGGTTCTCGACAGTAACCGATTCTACTTTTTTACCTGAAAAAATGTACACATTCTCAGGCCAGTCAAGATTGGCCGACCAGCCATCTAAAGGGTCATGGTTACCATGGGCAATAAAGACTTTAATGCCAGCATCCCTCAGTCTTAACAATTCGTTTCTAAATCTCAATTGAGCTCTTAGGCTTCTGTTTTCTCCATCGTATACATCCCCGGCAATCAAGAGAAAGAGCACATTCTTTTTTATACAGAGATCTGTGATGGACCTAAAAGCGTTGAAAGTGGCTTCAATAAGAGAATGGCTTACGTCTTGATCGATCTCAGAGATTCCTCTAAAGGGACTATCCAGATGAAGATCTGAGGTATGGATAAACTTAAATGCTTTCATAAATCTATTGCTTTGTTTATTATGCCACCATCAGCAGCATAACCGCAACATTTATCCTTAAAGATAAAAGAATCACACTATGCTATAATATTTTACGAACGCTCAGTCATGAGATTAGCCATGCGACAAAAAAAACCGGCCTTTTTTATCCTGTTTTTACTTTTTGTGTCTTCTGTTTCAGCCCAAACAATCCCCTATTCTCAGATAAACTCAAAGCATGATTTCCGGATAACCCAGGAACAGCTCCCCGAACATAATTTCGATATACTCCACTATGCTTTTCACTGGAAGATCAGTCCGGAGGATAATTTTATCCGTGGGAAAGCCGATATCCTCTCTAAAAGTTTAGATAATACTCTCCAGGAGATCATACTTCATCTCGATCAATCGATGGAAGTTGAAACAGTTATCCAAAATTCAGCTCCTCTTGGATTCGTTCATCAGGATGGGCTGCTTTTCATTTCTCTCGACAGGATCTATCCAGAACAGGAAAATTTCCTGGTCTCAATTGTCTACCAAGGGTATCCAGAAAAAGGATTATATTTCGGCTCTCATGATAACTTTCCGATTGTTTGGAGCCTGGATGAACCCTCCCTGGCAAGATATTGGTTTCCAAGTTATGACCATCCTTCCGACAAAGCAACGGCTGAGATCAGGGTAACCGTGCCCAACTCATTCTATGTGGTTTCCAATGGGACCGAAGTATTGGTCAATGCCCAAAAAAACGGTATCCGTACTTTTTTCTGGAGGGAAAACTACCCTATTGCGACATATTTGATCTCAATTGCCGCCACGAATTACCAAATTTTTACCGACTATTATTCTTCTGGAATTAAGCTTATGCCGGTTATATTTTATGTTTATCCCGAAATACTCACGAAAGCTAAGGAAAGTTTTAATTCAACCGTATCCATGATCGAATTTTTTGCACGAAAATTCGGAGAATACCCCTTTATCAGGGAAAAATATGGGATGGCCGTCATACCTGAAGGCACGGCTATGGAGCATCAAACCTGTACCTCCTATCCTGCTGTATATGTTGACGGCTCCCATTCCTGGGATTGGCTTATCGCTCATGAACTGGCACACCAATGGTGGGGAGATCTCATCACTCCTTTAGAGTGGGCGGATATCTGGCTTAACGAAGGATTCGCGACTTACTCGGATGCTCTCTGGCATGAAGAGATCTACGGCAAAGCCGGACTAAAAGCCAGAATGAAGGATTTCAAACGAGCCTATATTGAACTTTACAATGGTCCAGATCATCCTATCTACGATCCTCCCTCCGGTTATCTGTTCAGCACGATCGAATATGAAAAAGCAGCCTGGGTGCTGCATATGCTTCGTTTCGTTATGGGGGATGACCGGTTCTGGAAATCATTAGAGGTTTATGCTGAAAAATTTGCTTATTCCAACGCTTCTACAGAGGATTTTAAAAAAGTATGCGAACTGGTTTATGAAAACGATTTAACCTGGTTTTTTAACCAATGGATCTATGAGCCTGGTTATCCGGTGTTTGAATTCGGCTGGGGCTGCAACCCCCAAAATCTTACTACTGTTATCATATATCAACAAGCGCATAATTGGTTTGTAACGCCTGTTGACCTCAAATTCGAGTTTCCAGCTTCAACTATATACAAAAGAATTTGGATAGACAGCCCAATAGAATACATAACTTTTTCTTTTAACGAACGTCCTTTAAATATCGAGTTGGATCCAGACGAATGGATTTTATGTAAGATCCTTCCCTATAAAAAAAAGGGGCCTATAAAACGTTGAAATTTTCCTATTCTTTTTTTGTCTTATGCAGCCTGAATTATTCACATCTAGATCCCGGGAAATATTTTTTTCAACAGAGAGTAAGATTCAGGATAC
This sequence comes from uncultured Eubacteriales bacterium, assembly GCA_964557845.1. Classification (GTDB taxonomy): domain Bacteria; phylum Acidobacteriota; class Aminicenantia; order Aminicenantales; family Aminicenantaceae; genus CAZLBV01. The sequence continues at coordinate 8,938 of CAZLBV010000345.1, forward strand.
AGCTCATCTAAACTCACATATCTCCATTCGGCATAGCTGACTTTCCAACTGCCATCATTTTTAACAAAACGGATCTTTAATCTGTAATTATCTAAAGCAGCTTTAATCAGTTTTCTGATCAATTTGGCGGCTCCTGAAGATATGGCTATTTCGGTCTGGATATCCGCCTCTCCAGCGAGTGCTCGATCAATCCTCGTTCCCAACACATGGATCACCGGATTAGAATAGTTATTTATATAATTTAACAGAAATTCCTTGGTTTCTTTTTTTCGTCTCCCCTGGAAATCAGAATAACCCTCATCAAAATACAACATCAAACCGTCCATGTCTTTTTTCTCAGCCAGTTTTACCATTTCCTCCATTAATCCTGAAAATACATCTCTATCGCTTCTAGGAGAACAACTTACAACTATCAGCCCCAGAAGAATGATAATCGTAATCAGATATGTGTTCAGTCTCAATTTTATTTCTCCACTATAAGTAATGACTGTAAAAAAACTTATTTACTATGTAAAAATATTTTTTCCCATTCTTGCTTAAAGTCTGTTATTAGTCAAGAACAACCGGAGAAATTCCCTTTAAATAAAATGGCATCATTTTTGCAGTAGTTTGATCCTTAGGGATAGGAAGAATAAAATGAGGTGTTCTGTTAACTCGCAAAATAAAAAAACACATTTCTATCTCCCTTTTCTTCTAACGACAAAAATAGAACAACAAACATATCCATCCCTCCCGCATGAAGGAGCAGGCCTGCACAAGGCCTGCTCCTCACCTCATTTATTTGATCCAAAAACTCTTTTTTTATTCGCTCCTATTATATTCATTAATATATAATTACCCAGAATTACTCCCATAAAAGGAGGCCAGGTGTTATCAAATGCCTGCCCTCCTTTATCTTAAAACAATTTTTGTAGGATACGCTATCTAACCCTCCTTTTATTATCTTGATCAGTAATAAATCTATTTTGATAATATCAATTCCCAGTTGATATTATCAATATGATTCATTAGAATTGGCTGGAAAAATGAAAAAAAATACCGGATGTGTACCTATAATCATCTTCATTTTTTGTTTTTTTTGGCAGCTCCTCCCAGCTCAAATAAAGACTCAAAAACAGCGGATTTCTAACCCTCCCTGGAAAAAACAAGCTGCGGTATTTTATTTTTACTGGTATGACAGTTATACCGGGCTTCATTTTTATAATAAAAATGGGAAAGATTCTTTTATGGATCATCCACCTCAGGATCAGTTAAGCCGGTACAGTTACCGTGACACCGCATGGCATAGGGAACAACTGAAAGCGATGATGAAAGCGAAAATAGATATCGTACTGCCGGTCTATTGGGGAGATGAAAACTGTCTATTCTGGAGCCAAACCGGTTTAAAAAGACTGGTGAGAGCTGTGAAAGGTCTTCATCAAAGAGGGTTTTCCCCTCCTCGCATCGGTATGTTTTTTGATACCACTTCACTTCAAAATCAAAATAAAGGAAAATTACCTGATCTGACTAAAATTAGGGGAAAGAGGCTTTTTTACCAGATGATATCTGATTTTTATTCCTTGATCCCCCAAGATGTGTGGGCCCGTGTAAACAACAAACCGCTTATATATCTCTATAGTTCATCTTTTGTATCAAATTACAGCCAAGCAAGCTTTGACTTCGTATACAAGAATTTCAAGAAAGATTTTGGAGTCAAGCCCTTTATTGTTAAGGAAACATCATGGAAGAACATTTCTGCTGACGGCATGTATACCTGGGGCGCTTCACTCTTCGGCCCAACCATTTGGGGTAGAATCGGCAATCTGGGCCCCGGATACGATGACACTGCCTGTGATCGTTTCCAGACCAGAAAAAAGGACCGGGAACAAGGCGGTTTTTATTCGGCCGGCTGGGAAAAAATAATAGGCGCGGGTGCATTTCTGGTCACGATCGAAACCTGGAATGAATGGCATGAAGGCTCTGAGATCGCAGCCTCAAAAGAATACGGAAAAAAGTATTTAGATATGACTGCTGAATATATTGACCTATGGAAGAAAACCGATTACAACACATATTCCTATGTATGGTTTAAACCAAGCTTAAATCCCCACATCAGCGGACTCTGGCCGGTTGATAATCTGCAAAACAGTAACTGGAAGTTGAAAACCATTAATAACCGGGAAAGCCTATACCTTTCCGATAGTAAAAAGTCTATTTCAAATGGTCTTTATTTAGATGTCAATGATTCCTTTTCGCACTCGAAAAAAGAAACAATCTGGATAACCATAGAATATTTAGACCAGGGTTCAAATTCCTGGTTTATTCAATATGACAGTGAGACCGATCCCCGAAAAAATACTCATCTGGTTTCATTGCGGAATACCCGTCAATGGAAACTGTTCACTTTTAAACTGACAGATGCCTATTTCGGAGGACGTATGGCTTCAGGGGCAGACCTGATCCTGAAAATGAGACATGACCGGGATCCCATATATTTCGGCCGCATATGGATATCCAAACATCCGCCCATGGGTCAGGCGCCCAGTATCCATAGAAGACAAAGGGTCGCCTTCTATCTCCGAAATATCGTCTTTTAGTGTAAACGTTAAAAAATAACTTCGCTTATTTGGCAAAGGCCTTGATACAGAAATTAGCGCTGGATTTATAGACTTTGGTCAAATCCGACCATTTTTTCCCATTTGAACTTATCCAGCTCTCACCAGCATTAGCATCAGCATCACTGCAGTATCCGTTGTAATAATATTCCACGGCAGCGGGCCATGTATGGGTTTTTGTCTTGGCTTTGATAACCACCGCAAATTTCTGGCCTTTTTTGATCGGGATATTATTGATCGGAAGGGTGAAATATCCGGGTGATTTGATCTTTCCACTCTTTTTATAGGCCAGAGTTCCTTTGGTAGGATCAGTATTATTGACTTTGGTATAAATATAAAGCGTGTAAGTAAAGACTGAATCAACACTATAAAAACTCACCGCTTTTAAGGTCTCATTCTTCTTAGCCTGGAACATATTGGACATCCAAATAATTTTTCTGCCTGAATATCCGATATTGTCAACCCATCCGTAGGGATCATACTGATAGATGCTCTTGTAGTTGGTCACAGATTCATTATCATAGTCTTTAACGGCATCTGTCCCGGATTCATCTGTAAAAAAAGTGACATAAGAACGTTTGCAGAAATAATTATCATAATAGGATACGTAAAAGTATCCGTTATCCCCCCAATTCTTCCCCCAGGAATTCTTTACGATATAGGCACCATCTCCCGGAGGCTTCTTGAGAAACTTATTTCTGCTGAAATTATCATCCCAGCCGACAACACACACTCCGTGTCCTCCGACCTCGAGGCTCTTGTTGTAATAGGCATTAGTGGAAGAATTATAGCAGGAATTAGACCAGTACATGGACACATATCCAGCCCCAAATTTCATGATGGCATTTTTGATCAGCTTGTTTTTTTTAGCTGCGGTCTTGGGAGGAACCATCACTATTTTTTGGATATGCTTTTGGGTGTCTTTTTTCCCCATAGTCCCGTAATCGTATTTAAACTTCTTTTCCAGCCGGGGCCCGTCCCATCTGGTCAAATAAGCCGCTGACATATATTGATTGCCGCCTTCACATTTTCCGTAATCGAAGCCGTGATTTTCGATCATATGCTGCTCGGACCAATCCGGCTCTCCGGCAAAATCAATGGGAATCGATCTGTCGGCTCCATACTCATTCGATTCGAGCGAACCATAAGCAGCAAAACTCCAGCAGGACCCGCAGTTCCCCTGGTTTTTAACTGACGTCATCCGATCCAAATTTATCAAACTATAACTGGAGGGGAGGTAGTCAATTTTGTTTAACCCTAAGGGCTTGACCATTTTAGCATTCAATGGGGAAGGGGCTTCTCCCAGTGGATACCCGTCTTCAGTGAAGGTTCGGACCAGGCCCGCATCCCGGTCCAATAGATATTTCTGGAACTCCGGATTAACCGGAGCTGTCCGAATCTCCATATCTTCCTGGCCTATTGAATAATTTGACAGCAGGAAAAATCCTCCGGCCATAAACAGCATCAGCACAGCTATGGTTAATCCAAACTTGAATAAAAACCTTATTCCTATTCCGTTGGCTTTCATAAAAGTCTCCCTTTCCAAAAAATATTTAAAGCAAATCCACGTACGATTCCTACCATTAGCATAAACCTTTAACTTGGTCAAGATTTAACATTTTTAATTACTTTATCGAGTTATGACGGTCCTTCCATTCTATATTTTTACTCAGCTCAGGCAACCGGATTGAAGTGACAATTTCACAAGGGTAACAGCACACTACATGTCAGCTTTTTTAACCCTTAACATTCAATCCGGGCCTTCCAAACAGATGTTCGATCAGGATCAATGATTGATCTGGGGAAACATCCATAAACTCTAACCCAAATTCATTCTGTTTTTCTTTTTCTTCAACAATATTCCATATGACTTTTCCGCTTATCCTTAAAATATGGGTTTTTATACCTGTAATGGGCAAAATTATTCTTACGAGGGAGTCAACAGGATAAATTTTACTGCAGATCACATTCATTCCATGCAGTGATAGGTTTTTTGTCCTGGCAAATGAAATTTCAGAAAGAATCTTCGCGTCTTTCTGGTTGATAAATCCCAAAGTTACTTTCTTTTCTCCTGCTATCCTGATCTCCCTTCTTCTGTTATCCATAGATCGACTCCTTTAGAAAAATATGCCTGGAAATCAGAATTTTAGGTGGACTGGAAAGGAAAAACTCCTCAGCCGTTCCTATATAATAAAAAGTAAAATCATTTTGCTGCTCTGTCAAGCGATAAGTGTATCATTTAAGAAAAAATACTTCCTGATAAAACGTCAAATTCCATGTCAATAAATTGTTTATATGAACTATTGGCATTTTTTATGAATAATTCAGTTAATAGTCACTGGTCATTATAAACAGCGGTTTATAATTAAAACTCTTATAGAAGGGCCGTAGCCTGTCGCGATTATAATATTTATCCACATCCACAACTTTTTTTGTGCTGGTTACGACCTCGATCGGAACATTATCATACTGACCATTTCTTAAACTGACCATCCTTCCTGAAGTTTTATCCAGGATCAAGTCAAGCGCAAGGTTTCCAAAAGCCATGGGAACAATTGAATCAATAGAATCCGGATCCCCGCATCTTACCAGATAGCTTAACCGCTGGCTGATCACATTGATCCTTCTCCCATCATTGTAGTCAGGAGAGCATCGCTTTAAATATTCTGCGATTATATCTCCGATACCGCCCAATTTTTTATGACCATACATATCCTTTTCAAAATCCTTGTATACCATTTCACCACCTTCAATAGTAGCTCCCTCTGATACGATCACAACCGAATATTTACTGGGATTGGTCATTCTATCTTGAGTTAAAAGTTCACAAAGCCGTTCAATTTTAAATGGATACTCAGGTATCACACAGCGATTGGCGGCCCCAGCCATAGTGGGCAGTAACGCCGTAAATCCAGCATACCGTCCGAACACCTCGATCACAAGAAACCGTTCGTGCGAACCAGCTACAGTACGCAGGGAATGAGTCATACTGATCGTTCTGGTAACACAGGTGCTGAATCCGATACAATAGTCCGTTCCCGGCACATCGTTATCCATAGTCTTGGGAACTCCAATGATCTTAACTCCTTCCTTATGCAGACGGACAGCATAGCTCAAGGTATCATCCCCCCCAATAGGTATCAAATAATCAAGATTTAAAAATTCAATATTTTTCAAAACTTCTGGAGTGAGGTCATTGATATCCTCTGTATATTTATCCTGAAGGTGGATCGGCACATTTATCTTTGGAATATGACTCGGCCGAGTTCTCGAAGTATGTAAAAAGGTTCCTCCGGTACGGCCGGCTTTATTTACCATTTCTTCATTGAGAAATTGATAATAATCATGATTAGTATGTTGATCGTCTCTTACCATATCAACCAGACCAGCCCAACCGCGCCTGATCCCTACAACTTCATATCCTTCTCTCTGAGCTCGAATAGTAATGGCTCGGATCGCAGGATTTAAACCAGGCACATCACCTCCTCCGGTTAATATGCCGATTCTTAGTTTTTTTCTTTTTCCTCGTTGCATGGGAACCTCCAAATAAATTCCAAATATAAATATGGCTGCAGTGAAAAAATTCTACACAATCATCATACTTAAATTTATTTTAAAACATTTAGCTATCCTTCGAAACTTATTTTTGGAAGAATTAGGCTTTCTGTGAATATGTCCAATTTATGAACAAGGTAAGCTGGCCATCAGTTAATTCTTTCATTCTCAATATATTAAGCAACTTTCCCGGCCTGAAGTGTACATATGTTAAACACTAACCTTCATTGCAAAAACCCCAAAAATATTGGCCTAATTTTATTATTATCAAATATTTATCATTATTTTTTCTCGTTGGCACTCATATTGCACACATCAGAAATGAATTACTTGGCTTCAGGAGATTTGAAAGAGATAGATTACCTAACTAAAGGATTTCCGGATATGGAAAAAAATAATAAAAGATATAAAGAAAAAACAATAAAAAACACTGACAGAAGGCCAGGTTATCTTTATTATAAAATGCTTACAAAACCTCAAGATAATGATGATGATTTTCCTTCCTTAGAAGAGCTCAAAATGGATTACATCCAATATCTATTAGAAATAACTGGCCAAGATATTGATGAAACAGCGGGTATTCTCGCAATCCACCCATCCCTACTCCATAAAGAATTAAAAAAGAAGGGATCACCAGCTTATTTTAAAAATAAGGAAAAGGATAGCTTACCTTAAATTATATTTTGATTCTTAAAGTGCGGCTAAGGGAGGGGACGATTCCAATGGGGAATGGTCCCCTCAAGCCTAAATCAGGTGGGGCTAAAGAGTAAAAAATGATTATTCTGTATTTTTCACAAGTTGAATGTGACTATTATGCCCCTCGTAACACCCGGGCAGGAAAATTAATGATCGCTTTAAATAGATTAAATCCCGCATTAATTGTGATCCCAATAATACGAAAAGGCAGTAATAGAATCCAGATAATCGGATAAAGAAACAGAACTAGCAGGGCTATAGGCCAACAAATAACCAGCAGAATAAACCAAAGCAGGATCTTCACCTTCTAATCTCCTTATATCTTAGAACTATTTTTTGCTCCAACGGAGTGGACTCCCAAATAATAATACGTAATTCCAGAATAATTTGTTCACACAATATAAAAAAAGAAAAATTCAAATAATCAAATTAATCAGTGATTCCGATCAAGTCCAGCATGAAGGCATATTCCAAAGCCGTCTCCCGGTACTGTCTGAAACGGCCGGACACACCTCCGTGACCGGCTTCCATATTTGTTTTCAGCAGCAATAGATTTTCATCTGTTTTCATATCTCTGAGTTTCGCCACCCACTTGGCCGGTTCCCAATACTGGACCTGGGAATCATGGAGTCCGGTGGTGACCAACATAGCAGGATAGTTCTGTTCTTTTACCTGGTCATAGGGAGAATAGGACAGCATATATTCATAATATTCTTCGTTCTCGGGATTACCCCATTCATCGAACTCACTGGTCGTTAAAGGAATACTATGGTCGAGCATGGTTGTCACGACATCCACCCAGGGGACACCAGCAATCACTCCCTTCCAGAGGTCAGGCCTCATATTCACTACAGCTCCCATAAGGAGGCCTCCGGCGCTGGCTCCTGCGGCAAATATTTTATCGGGATTGGTGTAGTTTTGATCGATTAGATACTCGGCGCAGCCGATAAAATCTGTAAAGGTATTCTTCTTGTTCAGGAGCTTTCCCTCCTCATACCACTCGCGGCCCATTTCCTGACCGCCCCGAATATGGGCAAGGGCATAAACAAAACCCCGGTCGAGAAGGCTTAACCGGTCCGAACTGAAGCCCGGATTCATACTGGCACCATAAGAGCCATATCCGTAGAGAAGCAGAGGATTTTCTCCATTTTTCTCCAGGCCTTTTCGATAAACCAGGGATATCGGCACCTTCACTCCATCGCGGGCCGTGGCATATAATCTTTCCGCATGATAATTATCAGGAGAAAAATCACCCAATACCTCCTGCTGTTTAAGCAAGATTTTTTCTTGAGTGTTCATGTTGTAATCATAAACCGATGACGGTGTGGTCAATGATGAATAATTATAGCGCAGCATTTCAGTGTCAAAATCAGGATTGATAGAAATATGGGCTGAATAGGTTTCCTCACCGAAATCAATGTAATAATCGGACATATCTTCCCACTTCATCACTCTCAGTTCGGTCAACCCGCTCTTTCTTTCGCTTAAAACCAGATATTCCTTAAATATTTCAAAACTTTGGAGAAGGACATCCTCTCGATGTGGGATGATCTCTACCCAATTTTCTTTGGTAGTTTTGTCCACAGGTGTGGCCATTAAACGAAAATTCTTGGCTTCAAGGTTGGTTAGGATATAAAACTTATCCTGGAAATGATCCACACTGTACTCTAATTCCTTTTCTCTCGGCTGAATGATCTTAAACTCTTCATTGGGATCATTCGCATTCAGAAAGCGGTATTCTGATGAAAGAGTGCTGGCTGACGCGATAAATATGTAATCATTAGATTTGGTTTTATATACATATATTTCGAAAGTCGGATCCTCTTCATGGTAAACCTCCACATCTTGGGATACATCTGTCCCTAAGACATGTTTAAAGATCTTAAAGGCACGAAGAGTGTCATCTTTGAGGGCATAAAAAACCGTTTTATTATCATTAGCCCAGGCCGCGGATCCGGAGGTATTGGGAATCTCGTCACTGAGTATTTCCCCTGTTTCCAAATTTTTAAAATGAATGGTATATTTTCTGCGGCTGACCGTATCCACTCCGTAGGCAAGCATCTTGTTATCCATACTGATGGAAAGGCCTCCAACATTAAAAAAATCATAGCCTTCCGCCATTTCATTGACATTAAGCATGATCTGTTCTTCTTCTTCAAGGCTGCCTTTTTTTCTGCAGTAGAAAGGGTACTCATTTCCTTCTTCGTAGCGGCTATAATAATAATATCTGTTATCTTTGTAAGGAACGGACATATCCGTCTGTTTGATCCTGCCGACTATCTCATTGAACAACTTCTCCTGCAGAGCCTCGGTATGCCCCATTTTTTCCTCGAGATATTCATTCTCCGCCTTCAAGTAAGCGGTAACCTCAGGATCGTCCCTTTCTCTTAACCAATAATAATAATCGACCCGGGTATCTCCATGGATGGTCAATTCTTTTTTTATTTTTTTTGCTTCGGGCGGCAGAACTTCAGATTTATCCTGTTGAGTACAGCTTGAAATAAACCCAAAAAACAGTAAAAAAATCAAAATGGATAGAAATGTTTTTTGTTTGGATCCAAAATTCCGGTTCATGATTCCTCCAATTTAAATATTTATTGTGAAGCAAGCCATTTTCTGGCTTCGACGAGCTCTCCATGATAATAGATGGTTAGATCCTTGTTGTTGACCTTTCGCATGATCTCATTCATGGACATCTTAGCGAAAACACTTTGGGGAACTACAATTGCCATGTATTTTATCTGGGCTTCGTAGGCTCTGGGAAACCAATTTTCATTTGACCATATCTGGTCCTCTTTTTCAACCACTCCCAGTTGTCTTAGATCAGCGAGCCATTTATTTGATTTTTTCTCAGTGAGAAGCTTTAATCCCATATCCAAGCCCTGGCGAAATTCGTCTCCTTTAGCTAATCTTTTCCACTCCATCTCAACAAATCCACCTTCTTCATGCCATCGAATCGTTAAATATGAAGAGTCATAATAATTCATTTTTTCCCTCTTAGTCTGCTTAGATTGTCCTTTACTCTAAAAATATCCCCATGTAAATTTACTTATAGCACAGCCCTATCACCAAGTCAAAACAATTATAAGTGGATGGGTAAATGAGTTTATGAGTAGTGGATATGATAATAGATTGACGTGTGCTTCACTTCGCACAGGTAAGGTTTCGAGGTTTCAAGGAGTCAAGGTTCCAAGGGTTTCTTTTTTTTCCCTTGCTTCTCGTTTTTAACCTTTTTTAACTTAACACTTAAAACTAAACATTTAAAATTGTGTTCTTTGTTCGTCGTCTCAGACAGTCAGCTTTTTTAGCTTTAGCCTCTCGCCTCTTGCCATTTTGAGTTTTTGATCTTATATCTTCTGTATTCTGGCTTCTGACTCCTATCTCCTCGGTTTTATTTTTCTTCTTGGTTTTCTTCTATCTCCTATATTCTATCTTCTGTCTTCTGCTTTTCTCCTATCTTCTGGTTTTCTATCTTCTGCCTTTTTCAGGAGGATTTTCAGGAGGATTTCTTGACATAGTTGGTTTAAACATAATATCTTAAATTTCTGTTTGATGCGATTAAAAAAATTATCTCTCACTCACTTTATTTTTATTGGATTTTTTTTAGGGATTTTGGCGGGTTGGCTGCTGGAAGAGCGGATATTGTTTGTGGCTGAGCCTCTGGCCGAAATATTTCTAAGACTCTTGCGCATGGCGATCATGCCATTAATTGTAACCTCCCTGATATCAGGAGTGGTCAGTGTCGGCAGCGCCGCCGGTCTGGGACGATTAGGGATCAAGACTTTTGGTTATTATATCACCAGTAGTCTGCTGGCGATATTAACCGGTCAGATACTGGTCAATCTTCTTAAACCAGGGGTAGGTGCTGATATTGGTTTAAAAAAATCCACGGAAACAATCGCAGCAGCAGAACATGGATTAGGAACACTGCTGATCAACATCATCCCGGAAAATCCTTTTAATTCCCTGGCTCGCGGGGATGTGCTTCCCATTATCTTTTTTTCTATATTGTTTGGATATTTCATTACCCGTCTCCCCAAAAAACAGCGTGCTCATCTTACAGATTTTTTTCAGGCAGCCTTCGAAACTATGATGAAACTCACTTTGTTCGTAGTCTGGAGTGCTCCCCTTGGAGTTTTCGGCATAATCGCAAGAATCGTAGCTGAGACAGGATTTGATTCATTTCAATGCCTGGGATTTTATTTCTTTACCGTGCTTATTGGACTGGGAATACATGCATTTATCAACCTTCCACTTTTATTGATTTTTATTGCACGTATTAACCCTCTGCGCCATTATAAAGGAATGCCTTCTGCAATGATGACCGCGTTTTCAACCTGCTCAACCATAGTAACCCTTCCTCTCACCATGAAAGCGGTTACGGGAAACTCCAGAGTCTCGACAAAAATAGCAAACTTTGTCCTCCCGATCGGAGCCACTGTAAACATGGACGGTACGGCTCTCTATGAATGTGTTGCCACCATTTTCATTGCTCAGGTTTATGGATTTCATCTTTCCTTCAGCGCCCAGATGATCATTGTACTAACGGCACTGCTCGCCTCTATCGGTGCTGCCAGTGTTCCTATGAGCGGAATGGTCATGATGTCTATTATTCTTAAAGCAGTAGGTCTGCCCTTGGAAGGAATTGCTGTCATTTTGGCGGTTGACCGGATCCTGGATATGTTTCGAACTACCATAAATGTTCTTAGTGACAGTTGCGGCGCAGTCATTGTTGCCCGTTTAGAAGGAGAATCCCTAAAGGGGATCGGAGAACCTCTACCAGAATAAAAAATATCAAGTATTAATTATTCATTTATTCGTTTTTTGCTTGACGAAATGAAAATATGAAATGTAGAATCTTTAAAAGGTAAAAAACATGTCTATGCAAATCGGAATCATTCTTTTCCTTATGGTAGCAGCTTATACTCTTACTAAAATGCTTAAAGCATCCGTGGAAACATCCATGCTGATGGCAGCTTTAGTTGGGGGTATAGCTGGAACTGTTGTCAAAACCCCTCCTCTGGAGCAGCTTGCCCGTCATCTGGCTGAAGGAAGCTTTACGTATTTGGATGTCATTCTGGTTTTCGTGACGGCAACCATATTCATGGCTGTAGTTTCGGAATCAGGCGGCGTTAATTATGTGGTGAGGGGGACGATCAAATACTTTTATAATGCCAGGGTCATCGCCCTTCTGCTCTTGATGATCATCGTGCTCATACCAGGAGCCTTGACCGGCGCCGGCAGTGTATCTCTTCTGGTTGTCGGGGCCCCGGTGGCACTGGCCTTAGGATATTTGGGAATCCCTCAAAAAAAAGTGGCGGCCATTCTTTTTATTGTTGCCGGATTAAGCGCTGCCGCTCCTCCGGTCAATATCTGGGCTATGATCCTGTCTGCTGGCACGGCCATTCCTTATGTGGGTTTCGAACTCCCCTTAGGCATACCGGTGCTGATACTGGGAACCTTCACTGTTCTTACGATTGGCTGGAAGAATCAGGGAACTCTAGACAAAGAAAAAGTCCTGGAAAAAATGCCTGAAATTCCGGCCAAAATGTCCTGGTGGAGAGTTTTACTTCCTTTTTTAGTTTTCTTCGGAACGATCTTTATCTTCCGGGCTTGGCCTTTTTCAATTCCTATCCTCGGTTTACCTCTTCAGTTCGTTCTGGCCGGACTCACTGCCTGGATAGTTAGCCCTAAACGCATCAATATACTGATCATTTCCCGGGATACGGTCAAAAGGCTGCTCCCTCTTCTGGCAACCATGATAATTGTTGGAATGCTCCAGCAGATCATGACGGTTACCGGAGTGAGAGGATTGCTCTCCTTTATAGTGATCAGCACTCCTCTTATTCTTCTCTTTATTTCTCTGGCTTTCATCATTCCTATATCAGAAGGAGTCCTGACTTACGGAGGGGCCGCTATTATAGGGATTCCTTTGATCTGGTTTCTGGATTCCATCGGACTGCATGCAACTGTGGCCATTGCGGGTCTGAGCTTACTCTGGCCATTGGGTGATGGGCTGCCTCCCACTGCCTTGATCGGCAGGCTCAGTGTGATGGTTTCTGAATATAAAGGCTCCTATTGGTCCTTTCTAAAAGCAACCTGGCTCCCGTGGATAATCATCACCATAACAGGCATTCTCATGGTTGTTTATTCGGCCAAATTGGAATTTCTGGTCCGTTGGAGCATGTAAAATGGTAAAAAGAGGAGATAAATAAATGCCTTTTATTATGATTATTTATTATATCTTATGTGCTTATATATCTATAATGCTTATCTGGAATTTTATCAGAGAAAAAAAGAGCACCGAAGAAATGCTCCATTATCTTCTGGTTTTATTCCCCCTGATCCTACGGATTTTAAGGGTTAAATAAAGAGGTATATCAAATGCACCGCTATAAAATTACAAAAGTAATCCTTGTGATAATAATCGCCGCATTCGCCGCCTATTCCGGCTTGCAGTTCTATAATCACCGCCATTATCAAATGCCCATCGTGGCGGGGCCCGGAGTTACCAAGGTGATTAAATTAAGCGAATATTCTCCCGGCATTAAAGGAACCATGGCGGATACACTGGTCTTTTTTATGGAAGGCAAGCAGCCCGGTGGGAAAGCCATCATAATAGCCAATACCCATTCCAATGAACCGGC
>CAZLBV010000346.1:0-21870 GCA_964557845.1 uncultured Eubacteriales bacterium
GGGCTGCGGTTCGCTATCAGAGAAGGCAGCCGGACCGTAGGCGCCGGAACCGTTACCGAAGTGATCGAATAAAAAAGATCATTTAATACAGATAATTTGATTTTAGAATCGATGATTGAGAGAAAAGAATGAGAGAAATAGTGATACTCCAATGTTCAGAATGTAAACGGAGGAATTACACAACTACTCGGAATAAAAAACAACAGACCGAGAAAATAAAATTAATGAAGTACTGTAAATTCGATCGTAAACATACGCTTCATAAAGAAGTTAAATAATGGTGAGTAAACCTAATATTGAGCTTCAAAGGATGAGCATTGATCGAAGGAGGCGAAAATAGATGCAGGTGAGTAGCTCAATTGGCTAGAGCGTCGGTCTCCAAAACCGAAGGTTGCGGGTTCGATTCCTGCCTCACCTGCCAGCAGATAATAAATAAGGTTGGATCTCTTTTTAATAAATAAAAAGAAAAGATATTTAACTTAATAAATAAATCTTATAGGGAAAAAAATGAATCAAAAGTTACGATGGTATAAACGGATTGCTCCTTTTTTTAGGGATATCAGGGCAGAAGTAAAAAAAGTGACTTGGCCGTCTCGAAATGAAGTATACAGCACGACTATAGTAGTGATCATTGCTACGCTGTTTTTTGGATTTTATCTATATTTCATGGATTTGTTTTTTTCTTGGATAGTAAGAGGCATAAAATCATTTTTTTAAGTAATAGAGTTGAAAATGGCTAAAAATTGGTATGTAGTTCACACATATTCTGGTTTTGAGAAATTTGTGGCGGAGTCTATCAGACAAAGGGTTATCGATTTAAATATGAAGGACAAGATCGGTAAGATCATCATCCCGACAGAAGGTGTCGTCGAGATAAAAGATGGGAAAAAAGTCGTTTCGACCAAGCGCTCTTATCCCGGTTATATTCTGATCGAAATGGAAATGGATGATGAAAATTGGCATATTATTAGGGAAACACCTAAAGTAACGGGTTTTGTTGGTTCAGGGAGAAAACCGTCTCCTTTAAGTAAAGAAGAGGTTAAACAGATAGTGGAACATATGGAGATTACCTCAGAAAAACCTAAACCAAAACATACTTTTGAGAAGGGTGAAACCGTGAGGATCATAGATGGTCCTTTCTTCAATTTCAATGGTGTAGTTGAAGATGTTAATCATGAAAGAAGTACTTTAAAAGTACTAGTTACTATATTTGGTCGGTCAACCCCTGTGGAGCTTGAGTTTTTACAGGTGGAAAAATTGTAGGAGGAAAAATGGCCAAGGAAATTGTTGCCTTGATAAAATTGCATATTCAAGCTGGTCAAGCCAGTCCTGCACCTCCAGTCGGCCCTGCTCTCGGACAGCACAACGTGCCCATAATGGATTTTGTCCGACAATTCAATGATAAGACTGGTAAAATGGAAGCCGGTACAATCATTCCGGTAATAATAACTGTTTATAAGGATAGAAGTTTCAGTTTCATTTTGAAATCTCCTCCCGCGTCTTATTTGCTGAAGAAAGCCGCCGGGATTGCAAAAGGATCTGGTGAACCAAATAAAGAAAAGATAGGTAAGGTAACTGAAAAACAGTTAGAAGAGATTGCAAAAGAAAAGATGGAAGATTTAAATGCTTATGATTTGGATGCGGCTGTTCGCATCATAAAAGGTACGGCTAAAAATATGGGATTGGAGATCATCAGTGGCTAAAAGAGGTAAAAAATACATACAGGCAAGTCAGGTAAGGGACCAGGAGACTTATACTCTTGAGGAAGCAGTTGCTGCCATAAAGAAAATGAGTTTTGTAAAATTTGATGAATCAGTGGATATCGCGATCCGACTTGGAGTTGACCCTAAACATTCAGATCAAATGGTTAGAGGAACAGTTGTTCTTCCCAATGGAATTGGAAAATCCAAGAAAGTGTGTGTGATCGCTTCCGGTGAGAAGATCGCAGAAGCTGAAGAAGCTGGTGCCGATTATGTAGGTGGAGAAGAGCTTATCGAAAAGATATCCAAAGGATGGACTGATTTTGACGCTTTAGTTGCTACCCCGGATATGATGCGTGGGATTGGGAAGCTGGGCAGAATATTGGGACCTAAAGGATTGATGCCGAATCCCAAGGCAGAAACCGTGACTTTTGAAATTAAAAAAGCTGTTACTGAATTAAAAGCGGGCCGAATTGAATTCCGAGTTGATAAGACTGCCATCGTTCATTCTCCTGTAGGTAAAGTCTCCTTTACAGAAAAAAAGCTGACCGATAATATCAAAGCATTTCTGCAGGCTATTGCTAATGCTAAGCCCCCTTCTGCAAAGGGGAAATACATAAAAAATATTTTCATATCTTCTACCATGGGCCCTTCTCTTAGGATAGCTGAAGGCACTGTCGAGAAATAGGAGAAAAAAGTGAATGTGAATCAGGGAAAAAAAGCATCTCAAATTAATAATTTACAAAAGGACTTTGAAGAAAATAGTTCTTTTTATTTAGTAGATTTCACTAAAATGTCCGTTTCTCAGTCGGTTTTGTTGAGAAAAAAATTACGTGAGAATTCCTTTAAATTGAGAGTCGTTAAGAATCGATTGGCCTTGCGGGCCCTAAAGGATGAATTTCCTGAAGAGCTAAGGGAATCTTTTCAAGGCCCCACAGGAATCATGTTTACACAGGATAGTCCGATCGTCCTGGCAAAACTTATAAAAGAATTCTCGGCACAATATAAGGTTCTTTCCGTAAAGGCAGGATATTTAGAAGGACGATATCTTGACAAAGAGCGCTTTTCAGATATTGCCGCTCTTTCTTCAAAACAGGATTTAATTGCAAAATTGGCATATTTAATGGCATCACCATTAACAAAACTTTTGCGGACTTGGCAGGCCCCTTTTAATAGTTTAGGCAGCATGTTGAGTCAACTAAAATCAAAAAAATAGGGTTGGAGGTAAAAATGACCAAAGCGCAAACAAACGATGCAAACGATGCGACTAAGGAGAAAGCAATGAAAATAACCAAGGATCAATTTTTTGAACATCTCGATAATCTGACAGTTCTCGAACTTGCTGATTATATCAAGGAATTCGAAGAACGATACGGTGTCAGTGCCGCTGCCGCCGCAGTCCCCATGGCTGTTCCGGGTGCCGCTGCAGCTGGTGAAGCTCCGGCTGAAGAGGAAAAATCAGAATTCATCGTGGTGTTAAAGGAAGTTGGGGACAAGAAGATCAATGTGATCAAGACAGTCAGAGAAGTAACCAGCCTCGGATTAAAAGAAGCGAAAGACTTGGTTGACGGAGCGCCGAAACCTGTAAAGGAGGGTGTTTCCAAAGAGGAAGCAGAAGAAATCAAGAAGAAATTTGAAGAAGTGGGGGCAACGGTCGAATTACAATAAATAAAATTTTTAATTTAAAAATAACTGTTTGTATAAAACAGTTGTGTAAACTCTTTTGAGAGAGTGAATATGCTTAATAAACCAAAAAATAGTTATCACGAAAGACTTGATTTTTCTAAAATTAAAAAGACCTTTTCTATGCCGGATATGCTGGCTATTCAAAAGCAGTCTTATACAGAATTCCTTCAGATGGAATTGCTGCCTGAGGAAAGGCGGGAAACAGGTCTTCAAGCTGCGTTTAAAGACATTTTTCCGATTTCTGATTTCAAAGAGACCACTCAGTTGGATCTGATCAGTTATTCAATTGGAAATTGGGAGTGTAAATGCGGCCGTCTGAAGGGAGTCGAAAATTCCCGACGTAAATGCAACAGTTGTGGCACTCTTTTGCCCCCTGACATTGAATTTTCCGATAAAGACATCTGTCCTTTTTGCGGGGAGATAAACCAAATAGAGATTCCTTTATGCGAGCATTGTGGAGACAGGGTCGAACTTAAGATGAAATACACCCCAAATGAATGTCTCCAGAAAGGGTATACCTATTCTGTACCTCTTAGAGTGAAAGTCCGATTGATCTCTTGGGAAAAGGATGCCGCGACTAAGACGAAGCGTTTGAAACATATAAAGGAACAAGAGGTCTATTTCGGTGATATTCCCTTGATGACGGATAAGGGAACGTTTATCTTTAATGGTATCGAGCGTGTTATCGTCAGCCAGCTTCAGAGATCCCCGGGAGTCTTTTTTCGACCGGGAGACAGTAAGGGACTTTTTATCGCTAAAATCATTCCTTATAGAGGTGCATGGGTTGAATTTGAGTTTGATGCGAAAAGTATTTTATATGTCCGGCTCGACAGAAAGAAGAAATTTCTGGCCAGTGTTTTTCTACGGGCGCTTGGTTTTGGGTCTGATGAAGAAATTATCCGTCTTTTCTATGTTACTCATAAGATCTTTCCGGAAAATGGAAATCTCTACTGGGAATTTAATGAGAATATTATCGGAAGATCTGCAGAGTTGGATATTCCTGATCCCCAAACAAAGAAACCCTTGATAAAAGCCGGGAAAAAGATCACTCAAGAACAATACAACCGGTTAAAAGAATCTGGGTTAGAGAAAATACAATTAGTAAATAAAGAATTTGAAGATGCATTTTCTGTAACTACGTTTGATGGGATTATAAGAGCCAATGAAAAAATGGGAGATGTTGCCCTACAGAAACTGCAAGAACGGGGAGAGTCCTTTGAAATATTCTTCCCCAGCAGGGACAAGGCCGGTGAGATAGTATCGAACACATTAAACAAGGATGTTAACAAAGATACCAATCAAGCACTGGGCGAGATCTATAAAAAATTAAGGCCGGGTGAACCTCATACTATGGAAAGTGCCCATAATCTATTTCACAACTTATTCTTCAATCCCCAAAAGTATAATTTCTCCCGTATCGGCCGTTTGAAAATGAATATTAAATTAGAGCTTGATACTCCCGAAGAAGAAAGAACCCTCTCACCCATGGATTTTGTGAGAGTGATCCAATATTTACTTCGTCTTCCTGGTGGAGAAGGTGAAGTTGATGATATTGACCATTTGGGCAACCGCAGAGTACGTTCTGTGGGTGAATTGGTTGAGAATGCATTTCGGATAGGGCTGACACGAATGGAAAGAACAGTCAAAGAAAAGATGACCATCTCAACTGATCTCGCCTCTGCGATGCCTCAGGACCTGATAAATTCCAAGCCGGTTATTGCTGCGTTAAAGGAATTTTTTGGCAGTTCTCAACTTTCCCAGTTTATGGATCAGATCAATAGTTTGGCGGAAGTTACCCATAAACGCCGCCTGAGCGCTCTTGGTCCTGGTGGATTAAGCCGGGAAAGAGCAGGATTTGAAGTTAGGGACATCCAATCGTCTCATTATGGAAGGATCTGCCCAATAGAAACTCCTGAGGGACCGAATATTGGATTGATCTCTTCACTAAGCAGCTATGCGCGGGTCAATGAATACGGCTTTATTGAAACTCCATATAGAAAGGTAAAAGACGGAAGAGTGGTGGATTATGTGAAGATCCTCCATCCCGGTGACAGTCGATATAAAATGGGCAACGTTGTGACCAAGGATGAATTTGAGAAAACACTCGAATCCTATGGAAAGAAAAAGAATCCACCAGTGGCAGAACCTCATTGTTTCTATTTGACTGCCTGGGAAGAGGAGAAGTATAACATTGCTCAGGCAAATGCTCCCATTGATGAGAATGGATATTTCAAGAACGAATTGATCAGCGCCAGGCAGCATGGCGATTTTAAAGTGATCCCTCGAAATGAGATCAACTATATCGACGTGTCGCCTAAACAGCTTGTCTCGCTTTCCACTTCGTTGGTGCCTTTTCTTGAACATGATGATGCCAACCGGGCACTGATGGGATCAAATATGCAAAGGCAGGCCGTTCCTTTGTTAAGACCTCAAGCACCCTATGTGGGTACTGGTATCGAACACCTGGTTGCTAAAGGTTCGGGTGATGTGATCACCTGCAAGCGGTCCGGAATTGTTGCATTTGTCGATGCAGAAAGGATCCTTGTTCGTGTGGATGAAAAAACCAACGGCAAGAGTTATGGATTAGGAACAGATTTATACCTGTTGACAAAATTTTTGCGAACAAATCAAAATACTTGTCTGACTCATCGTCCCATCGTCCGTAAAGGAGACAGAGTCACAGCCGGTCAGATCCTGGCGGACAGCTCCTGCACAGATATGGGAGAATTGTCGCTTGGAAGGAATGTGTTATGTGCGTTTATGCCCTGGAGAGGATACAATTTTGAGGATGCTATCTTAGTAAGTGAGAAATTGATCAAGAATGACATCTTTACCTCGTTGCATATAGTAGAGGAATCGCTGGAAGCAAGGGATACCAAGTTGGGGCCGGAAGAGATAACAAGAGATATACCTAATGTGCCGGAAAACTTGCTGCGCAATCTGGATGAAAATGGGATTGTCAGAATAGGAGCTCAAGTCAAATCAGGAGACATCCTGGTTGGAAAGGTAGCTCCTAAAGGAGAAACTCAACTCTCTCCCGAGGAGAAACTATTAAAAGCAATTTTTGGGGAAAAGGCGTTGGATGTGAAGGATGCTTCACTCTATTGCTCCCCTGGTATTGAGGGAACAGTCATTGATGTCCGCATATTTTCCCGTAGAGGTATTGATAAAGGCGTCCGGGCCAAGGCGATCGAGAAAGACGAAATTGAGAAGATGAAGAGGAATCTGGATGATGAAGAAGTGATTCTGGTTGAAGAAAAATGGAGTAAAGTAAAAAGCTTTCTGGAGGGAGTGACTATCCAGAAGGATCAGAAAATTTCAGGGAAAGAACTTAAAAAGGGAACAAAATTAACCGCAAAGATATTGAATGAGATCGATCCTGATGAGCTCTCAAAGCTCAAGATAAATCCGGATCCGGATCGCGATGAAAAGATTAAAGATATTGAAAAGAAAGTCAAAAGGCAGATTGAAGCGTTAAGGGCGGCTCATAAAGAAAAGGTTGATTCTCTAAAGAAAGGCGATGAATTGGCACCCGGTGTGATCCAAGTCATCAAAGTCTATATAGCTATGAAGAGAAAATTGTCGGTCGGAGATAAAGTTTCCGGCCGCCACGGAAACAAAGGAATCGTTGCCAGAATCGTTCCGGAAGAAGACATGCCCCGCTTACCAGACGGTCAGCCGGTCGAGATAGTGCTTAATCCCCTGGGAGTTCCTTCCCGTATGAATGTCGGACAAATATTGGAAACTCATCTCGGATGGGCTGCCAACAAATTAGGTCTTTGGATTTCAACGCCCGTATTTGAAGGGATTTCTGAAACTGAGATTAAGGGTCTTCTCGTGCAGGCAGGCCTCCCAGAAAATGGGAAAACCGCGCTTTTCGATGGCATAACCGGTGAAAAATTCGATTATGAGGTTACCGTAGGATACATATATATTATGAAATTGTATCATCTGGTCGATGATAAAATTCATGCCCGATCAACCGGACCTTACTCACTGATCACGCAGCAGCCTTTGGGTGGAAAAGCTCAATTTGGAGGGCAGCGGTTTGGCGAGATGGAAGTATGGGCTTTAGAAGCATATGGAGCTGCTTATACACTGCAGGAGTTATTAACCGCTAAATCAGATGATGTGGAAGGAAGGGCTAAAATTTATGAAGCCATTGTGAAGGGAGATCTTGATTTTACTCCTGGATTGCCTGAATCTGTGAATGTTTTGATCAGGGAGCTGCAGAGTTTATGCCTTAATGTGGAACTGGAGAAGGCTGAAAAAGAGGAGATTTTGCCCTGGGGCATTGATGTTCCTCAAATTCTGAAAGGAGAAAAGTGATGGACGGCAGACATATAATGGGTGGGAAACCAAAGATCGATTTTGATCAAGTAAGAATCAGCATCGCTTCTCCAGAAAAGATACTCAGCTGGTCCTGGGGTGAAGTGACGAAACCTGAGACCATCAACTATAGAACCTTCAAACCGGAAAAAGATGGTTTGTTTTGTGCTAAGATATTTGGTCCGATAAATGATTACGAATGCCTGTGCGGTAAATACAAACGGATGAAGTATCGCGGGATCATCTGCGAACGATGCGGAGTTGAGGTAACAAGATCTAAAGTCAGAAGAGAACGAATGGGGCACATTCAGTTAGCCTCTCCGGTTGCTCATATCTGGTTTTTTAAAGGAACCCCCAGCCGTATAGGGCTGGTCCTGGATCTTTCCATAAAAGATTTAGAGAAAGTGCTTTATTTCGAATCTTATATTGTGATCGATCCTAAAGATACCCCTTTACATAAAAAACAGCTTTTGACTGAAGAAGAGTTTAAAGAGGCCCAGGAGAAATATGGTGATAAATTCGAAGCTTCTATTGGAGCAGAAGCGATAAAGAAGATCCTGGAAAACATAGACATAAATAAAGAAGCTGAGAGACTGCGAAAGCTTATGAAAACAGAAACTTCTCAACAGAGGAAGTTACGCCATGCCAAGAGATTGCGGGTTTTCAAAGCTTTAAAAATTTCAGGAAATAAGCCTGGTTGGATGATTTTGGATGTAATTCCTGTTATTCCTCCAGATTTAAGGCCCCTGGTCCGGTTAGACGGGGGACGTTTTGCTACTTCGGATCTTAATGATTTATATCGCAGGGTGATCAACCGGAATAACCGGTTGAAAAAGTTAATTGAGCTGCGTGCGCCTGAACTAATAATCCGCAATGAGAAAAGGATGCTTCAAGAGGCAGTGGATGCTCTCTTTGACAATGGCAGAAGAGGACGTGTCCATCTGGGTGCCAATCGGCGGCCATTAAAATCTCTAAGTGAAGCTCTTAGAGGAAAGCAGGGGAGATTCCGTCAGAATCTTCTGGGAAAAAGAGTTGACTATAGCGGAAGATCTGTCATTGTTGTTGGACCAGAGCTGAAGCTGAATCAGTGTGGGTTACCGAAGAAAATGGCTTTAGAGCTTTTTAAGCCTTTCATCTTCCATAAACTTGAGAAAGAAGGATTGGTTCCCAGCGTCAAGATCGCCAGGGAATGGCATGAACAGGAACGGCCGGAGGTGTGGGATTTCTTAGAGGAAGTGGTTAAGGAACATCCTATTCTCCTTAACCGGGCCCCTACACTTCACCGCCTTGGAATTCAGGCTTTTGAACCTATCCTGGTAGAAGGAAAAGCCATCCAGATTCACCCCTTGGTGTGTGCGGCATTCAATGCTGATTTTGATGGAGATCAGATGGCCGTGCATATTCCTCTTTCTGTTGAGGCCCAAGTTGAGGCTAAAGTATTGATGCTGTCAACTCAGAATATCTTATCTCCGGCACACGGACATCCATTAGCTATTCCCAGTCAGGACATGGTGCTTGGCTGTTATTATTTAAGCTTGGAGAGAAACGGCAGAAAAGGAGAAGGACGGTCCTTTCCTTCATTTAATGATGTGCTGTTAGCATTAGAGAATAAAGAGGTCAACCTGCAGTCTCAGATCAAAGTGAAATTTACCGGGAAGTTCATGAATCTAGCTACATACTATGACGATCAGGCAGTATTGACCTGTCCGGTGACCGAGATCGAAAATGGTATAATCGAAACGACTCCAGGAAGAATCATCCTTAATAATGTTCTTCCTGATACCGTACCTTTTATCAATGGTAATCTGAAGAAGAAGGGAATAGAAAGTCTTGTGTATTATATCTACCTTAAAGATGGGTTGGATGAGACTATAAAAATTTTGGATAAATTAAAGGAACTCGGTTTCAATTACGCTACCTTTGCTGGATTTTCATTAGGGATCGATGATTTCATTATACCTCAGGAAAAAGAGACCTTG
The DNA here is from genome assembly GCA_964557845.1 of uncultured Eubacteriales bacterium. Taxonomy (GTDB): domain Bacteria; phylum Acidobacteriota; class Aminicenantia; order Aminicenantales; family Aminicenantaceae; genus CAZLBV01. The sequence continues at coordinate 9,695 of CAZLBV010000346.1, forward strand.
GTTGCCAGGGCTCAAAAAGAGGCCAGGGATGTAGAAAAATTCTATCAGGATGGGATTATTTCTTCTAGAGAGAGATTCAACCGCATAGTTGAGATCTGGGGAACCGTAACCGATAAAGTTTCTGGTGCTATGATCGAACAGATGCGAAAAGTCAGTTTTGAAGGAGATGAACTCAATCCTCTTTTTGTCATGGCTGATTCCGGTTCAAGAGGAAACAAGCAGCAGATCAGACAGCTGGCCGGTATGAGAGGCCTCATGAGTAAACCGTCGGGAGAGATCATTGAAACTCCGATCATTTCCAATTTAAGAGAAGGATTGAATGTTTTACAGTACTTTATATCGACCCACGGGGCCAGAAAGGGATTGGCCGATACTGCTCTGAAAACGGCTAATTCCGGATATCTTACTCGAAAATTGGTTGATGTTTCCCAAGAAGTTGTGGTTGATGAGTATGATTGCGGTACTTTGAAGGGCATTAAGGTCTCTGCCATTGTTGAGAATGGTGAGTTGATAGAGCCTTTTATTGACAGGATCGTCGGAAGAACATCTCTCCAAAAAGTACGGCACCCGGATACTAATGAGGTGATAGTGGATGCAAATGAAGAGATAACGGAAGAAATCGCTCAAAAGCTGGAAGAGGTTGGTATTGAAGATATTTGGATCCGGTCCCTGCTCACCTGTGAATCCATGAAAGGAATATGTCAACTTTGCTATGGACGTGATATGGCTAAAGGCTCAATGGTTGAATTGGGTGAAGCTGTTGGAATCATCGCTGCCCAATCCATCGGAGAACCAGGAACTCAGCTGACCATGCGTACCTTCCACGTCGGTGGAATTGCAATGGGCGGCGCCGAAAGGTCCAAGTTGGAGGCGAAGAACGACGGTATCATCAAATACAGTAAGAATTTAAAATTCGTTATCAATAAAGAGGGAGATATAATCGTAGTCAGTCGAAACTCAAATATAGCCATTTTAGATAAACGCGGACGTGAAGTTGAACATTATCAAGTTCCCTACGGAGCTAAGATCCTGGTTAAAGATGGTGGCGAAGTTAAAAAGCGTCAAGAATTTGCAGAATGGGATCCCTTTAACGCTTTTATCATTTGTGAGGAGAGCGGAACAGTTCATTTCAGAGATGTGGTCCCCGGTATAACCATGGAAGAAGTCCAGGATGAGATCTCCATGAAAATTACCCAGATGATCATAGATCCCAAAGATGAAAAGATGCAGCCGCAGATCGAGATCGTCAAGGATACTCAGGAAGGAGATAAAAGAAAAAGAGTGGTTTTGAAAAAGTATTATCTTCCTTCCGGAGCCAATCTTGAAATCAAGGATGGAGATGAGGTACATATTGGTACTATCTTAGCTAAGATCCCGCGGGAGCAGGCTAGAACCAAGGACATCACCGGAGGCTTGCCCCGAGCGGAAGAATTATTTGAGGCGCGGCGTCCTAAGTTACCGGCCATAATCTCCGAGATCGATGGAAGCGTTGAATTTGGTGGCCTCGTGAGAGGACATAGAAAGATCTTAGTTAAAAATGAAAGAGGGGATGAAAAGGAATATTTTATCCCAAAAGGAGCTCACCTGATGGTTGGAGAAGGGGACAGAGTCAAAGCCGGAGATCCATTGATGTCCGGTTCTGTCAATCCGCATGATATCCTGAGAGTCTTGGGTGAAAAAGAATTAGCCGAATACCTTCTTAGGGAAGTTCAGGCTGTCTATAGATTACAGGGTGTATCCATCAATGATAAGCACATTGAAAGCATAATCCGCCAGATGCTGCGCTGGGTAAAAGTAGAGGAAGTGGGCGATACTGAATTTCTTGTGGATGAACAGGTTGATAAATTTATATTTCAAAGAGAGAATACCAAGATCATCCAAGAAGGTGGAAAGCCGGCAAAAGCGCGTCCTCTTCTCTTGGGGATTACAAAGAGTGCCCTGAGTACAGACAGTTTTATTGCGGCTGCTTCTTTCCAGGAAACGACCCGTGTTTTAACTGAAGCAAGTTTGTATGGAAAGGTCGACACCCTGAAACGTCTCAAAGAAAATATAATTATGGGCCGGCTTATTCCGGCTGGAACAGGTTACAAATATTACCGGAATGTGGAATTAAAGGAAGAAGAAGATAAGGAAGAATTGGACCTTCCAGTCGGAAGCTGAAACTGGCTCTAAATATTTTAAATACCTTGACATAGCAAGGTATTTTCTGTTATTATCCTGACATTCGTCCTCTGGGGATTTCCAGGGTCGGGATGAATGACAAAAAATATTTTAAAAGGAGTGAGTGAATTGCCGACTGTTAACCAACTAGTAAGAAAAGGCCGGACGCCGAAAAAGTATAAAAGTAAATCTCCAGCCCTCGAACGTTGTCCCCAAAAGCGTGGAGTTTGCACCCGTGTTTTTACGACCACTCCTAAAAAGCCTAATTCAGCGATGAGAAAAGTCGCCAGAATCAGATTGACAAACAATATTGAAGTCACTGGTTACATTCCCGGAGTTGGCCACAATCTTCAGGAACATTCAATTGTCCTTATCCGAGGAGGAAGGGTCAAAGATCTACCGGGAGTGAGATATCATATTGTTCGCGGAACGCTTGATAGTGAAGGCGTACAATCAAGAATGAAAGGTAGATCTAAGTACGGAAGTAAGAGACCAAAAGAAAAAGCCGTACCGAAATAGGAGAACTAGATGCCCAGACGAGGCCTCATAAAGAAGAGAAATACAAAGCCTGACCATCTTTACAACAGCACGCTTGTCTCGGCACTTGTAAGTGCTGTGATGTGGAAAGCAAAGAAGAGTACATCTGAGAAAATAGTGTATGGTGCCATGGAACAAGTAAAACAGAAGACTAAAGAAGATCCCCTGAAAATGGTTGAAAAGGCTATTGGAAATGTAAAGCCTTTGCTGGAAACAAAATCGAGGAGAGTCGGAGGAGCGACTTATCAGGTGCCTATTGAAGTTCCCAAAAACCGTGCAAATTCTCTGGCGATCAGATGGATCCTTAAGTATGCTAAGGACAGACACGGAAAAAGCATGATAGATAAATTGTCCGCCGAGATCATAGATGCGGTTAATAATCGCGGAGGAGCAATAAAAAAGAAAGAAGATACACATAAAATGGCCGAAGCCAACAGAGCTTTCGCCCATTATAAATGGTAGTCTCCCAAATTAAGATTTAGATTATTTAAACATGGAGAAAAGAGTTGGTAGAAAGAGTTCCTATCGAAAGAGTCAGGAATATTGGAATCATGGCTCATATAGATGCGGGGAAGACTACCACAACAGAACGAATCCTGTTCTACACCGGCATTACCTACAAAATGGGAGAAGTCGATGAAGGTACTGCTGTTATGGACTGGATGGCGCAGGAGCAGGAACGCGGAATTACGATAACTTCAGCTGCGACAACATGTTTCTGGAAAGAACATAAGATCAATATTATCGACACTCCGGGACATGTAGACTTTACCGTTGAAGTGGAGCGGTCCTTGAGGGTTCTTGACGGCGCGATAATTATTCTCTGTGGTGTTGGTGGAGTAGAAGCTCAAACTGAGACTGTTTGGAGACAGGCGGATAGATATAATGTCCCTCGAGTAGTTTACATCAACAAGATGGACAGAGTCGGAGTGGATCCGGATAAGGCGATCCAAGATTTAGCTGAGAGATTAAATACCCGGCCCCTGGTCACTCAAATTCCTTTAGGAAGTGAAGATGGTTTTTATGGTGTGATCGATTTGGTAAAGATGAAGGAATTAACATGGGGCAGTGATATTTTAGGTGTTTCCTATGACATTAAAGAAATTTCCGATGAATATAAAAAAGAAGCAGATAAAAAGCGAAATATAATGTTGGAAAAATTAAGCGATATCGATGATACTTTTATGGAGAAGTATGTAGAAGGAGCTGATTTCTCTGAAGATGAGATCAAACATGCCATAAGAAAAGCAACCATATCGCTTCATTACATCCCAGTATTATTTGGATCTTCTTTTAAGAACAAAGGGGTGCATCCATTGTTGGATGCACTAATTGATTATCTTCCTTCCCCGGAAGATGTGCCTCCTATAAAAGGCATTCATCCCAAAACAGGAAAAGAGGAAATAAGGCATGCTTCAGATGAAGATCCTTTCTCCGCATTAATATTTAAAGTCATGACCGATCCCTATGTGGGGACACTGTCATTCATACGGGTTTATTCTGGAAAGGCGAGAGTGGGATCATCGATCTATAATTGCAGTAAATCAGAAGAGGAGCGGATAACCAGGATTCTGGAAATGCATTCGAATAAAAGAAAAGATCTTAAAGAGATGGGCGCAGGAGATATAGCTGCGCTCGGATCTTTAAAGAATCCTTCAACCGGGGATACCTTGAGTATTAGGACCCATCCGATACTTCTCGAGTCGATCGTTTTTCCAGAACCGGTTGTTTTAGCTATCATTGAGCCCAGATCTCGCAAGGAGCATGCCAGATTAACGGAAGCATTAGAAAAATTGACCCAGGAAGATCCAACTTTCCTGGTTAAGCTAGATCCAATGACAGGTCAAACTCATGTCGCTGGCATGGGCGAACTCCATCTTGAGATACTCTTGGACCGTATGGACAGGGAATTTGGTGTAAAAGCGACTCTCGGAAAGCCTCAAGTGGCTTATAAAGAAACCATAACCAAAAGCGCTTCCGGAGAAGGAAAATACATCCGGCAAACTGCAGGCAGCAAGCAATACGGGCACTGCATTATCGAAATTGAAGCGCTGTCTGAAAATGATAAATTTGAATTCTCTGAAAGGCTTAAGCGGGACGAAGTTCCCAAAGATTTTATTCCCTTTGTGGAAGCAGGAATAAAAGAAGCTTTGGAAGGCGGGATTTTAGCCGGTTTCCCCATGTCCGGTGTTAAGGCAGTACTTATAGATGGTTCCTTTCATGAAGAGGATTCCACTCCTCTAGCCTTTAAAATTGCTGGATCGATGGCCTTTAAAAACGCAGCCATGAAGGCATCACCTGTTCTTCTGGAACCGATAATGAATCTGGTGGTCATTGTGCCGGAGGAATATCTTGGTGATGTTGTCAATGATTTAAATTCCAGGCGAGGAAAAATTGAATCGATGGACATGAAAAGTGGGTCTAGGGTAATAAAGAGCTCTGTCCCACTGGCTGAAATGTTTGGGTACGCTACTATCTTGCGTACTTTAACCAGAGGACGAGGTGTTTTTTCTATGGAATTTTCAAGATATGAAAGAACTCCTCATGCTGTGATGGATGAAATAATAGCAAGGATCGAAGGACGGATCCCATTCAATTGATTTTATATGAGTGGATAAGAATTGTTTGAAGTAAAAATGAATAGGAGGTAATAGGATATGGCGAAGGCAAAGTTTGAGCGTACCAAACCGCATTTAAACATAGGGACGATCGGGCACGTAGATCACGGGAAGACGACCTTAACGGCGGCGATAACGAAGGTATTGTCCAAGTCATCGAAAGACAAGGTCAAGTTTATTGCCTATGATCAGATAGACAATGCTCCGGAGGAGAAGGAACGGGGGCTGACGATTCAGATAGCGCACATAGAGTATGAGACGGAGAAACGGCATTATGCCCACATAGACTGTCCTGGGCATGCCGACTACATCAAGAACATGATCACTGGGGCGGCGCAGATGGATGGATCGATATTGGTGGTAGCGGCTGATGACGGGCCGATGCCGCAGACTCGGGAGCACATATTATTGGCACGTCAGGTGAATGTTCCTGCGATAGTGGTATTCATGAACAAGACGGACTTGGTGGATGATCCTGAGATCCTGGATCTAGTGGAGTTGGAGGTACGGGAGTTATTGACGAAGTATGAATTTCCTGGGGATGACATACCGATAATCCGGGGGAGTGCGTTGAAGTCGCTGGAGTCGGATGGAGAGCCTGAATCTGAGGTAAACAAGCCGATCATAGAATTGATGGAGGCGGTAGATTCTTACATACCGCAGCCGGCACGGTTGATAGACCAGCCGTTTTTGATGCCGATCGAGGACATTTTTTCGATCAGCGGTCGTGGTACGGTGGTGACGGGCCGGGTGGAGCGCGGTAAGGTCAAAGTAGGGGAAGAGATAGAGATCGTAGGGTTCGGCGAGACCCGCAAGCGAGTGGTGACAGGAGTTGAGATGTTCCGGAAGATCTTGGATGAAGGCCAGGCAGGAGACAATGTTGGGATACTGCTGCGAGGGACGGACAAAGATGAGGTAGAGAGAGGGATGGTTCTGGCGAAGCCGGGGTCGATCACGCCGCACCGGAAGTTCAAGGCTGAGATCTACGCGTTGAAGAAGGAAGAAGGCGGGCGCCACACCCCGTTTTTTGCAGGTTATCGTCCGCAGTTTTATTTTCGGACCACGGATGTGACCGGATCGGTGAAGCTGCCTTCGGGAGTGGAGATGATTATGCCCGGGGACAACACGAATTTAGAGATTGAATTGATCACTGAGGTGGCCATGGAGAAAGGGCTGCGGTTCGCTATCAGAGAAGGCAGCCGGACCGTAGGCGCCGGAACCGTTACCGAAGTGATCGAATAAAATCAGAATAGGATACTTTAGAAAATATAGAGGAGATCAGTAAGACAGGCACGAAGCGAGGAACAAAGAAATGGAAAAAATTAGAATTAGACTTCAGTCATTTGACAATAGACTGTTAGATCAGTCAGTAAAAGATATAGTGATCAAGGCGAAAAGAACAGGAGCTGGAATATCGGGTCCTATCCCTCTTCCGACACGTATTCAAAGGTTTTGTGTTCTTCGCTCTCCTCATGTGGATAAAAGGTCTAGAGAACATTTTGAGATGAGGATTCATAAACGACTGATAGATATCAGCGATTACAACAACGAGACGATCGAGGAGCTTCAGAAGCTGGATTTACCGGCTGGGATCGATGTGGAGATCCAGGCCTTTGGGACCGGAGGTGAGTAAAAATGGTAGAAGGTTTAATCGGTAAAAAAATAGGAATGACACAAATATTCGATGAGAATGGCGTGGTTATTCCCGTGACGGTCATTACGGCGGGTCCCTGTGCAGTCATACAAAAGAAAACCAAATCCAAGGATGGTTATGCCAGAGTTCAGCTGGGTTTCATAGAAGATAAATCCCTTAAAAAGCCAAATAAGCCCAAAACAGGACATTTTTCTAAATCTGAAATTGATCCCACCCGGATGTTGAGAGAATTCAGATATGATGAGAGTAGTGAAATAAAAGTGGGAGATAAATTTTCTGTCGATTTGTTTAAAATAGGTGAACGGGTTCATATCTCAGGTAAAAGTATAGGGAAAGGTTTTGCTGGGGTGATGAAACGTTGGGGATTCCATGGCGGTAAAGATACCCATGGATCCATGTTTCATAGGCGGCCAGGTTCCATTGGCAGTTCCGCCTACCCATCCCGGGTGTTAAAGGGAAAGAAATTACCCGGACACATGGGAAACAGCCAGGTAACCATAAGAAATCTGACCATAATCGATACAGACAAAGAGAATAACCTCCTGGTTGTCAAAGGAGCGATCCCTGGATCTAAGGGAGGCTATGTTTTTATAAGAAAAGCTGAATTTCAAGCCAAATCTTCTGGGTAGGCTCAAAAAAGAGTAAAAAATGTTAAAAATGCAAGTAATTGACAAAAGCGGAAATAAAGTTAAGGACATTAATGCTCATGAGGAAGTATTTTCTTTTCCGGTGAAAGATCATCTTCTGTGGGAATCTGTGGTTAATTACCGCGCCAACCAACGGCGCGGTACGGCCCATACAAAAACAAGAGGAGAAGTCAGAGGCGGAGGCCGGAAACCTTGGAGGCAGAAAGGCACAGGCAGAGCTCGCGCTGGGAGCAACCGGTCACCTATTTGGAGAAAAGGTGGAACGACTTTTGGCCCTCGTGCTAGAGATTATTCCTATAATCTTCCCAAGCAGGCGAAGAGAAACGCACTGAAATCCGCTCTTTCCATGAAGTATTCCAATAACCAGATACTGGTCTTAGATAAACTGGAATTCAGCGAACCTAAAACAAAGATAGGGGTTGAATTGATGTCTTCCTTGAAGTTGGGTTCAGCGCTCTTTGTCGATTTTCACGAAAACAAAAATCTGTTTCTTGCGATGAGGAATATACCAAAAGTTAAAGCTGTGGATTATCGTTATATAAATACTTATGATGTAATGAATTACGATACCCTTGTTTTTACTTCCCGAGCATTTGAATCATTTATGGAGAAAATGAAGTGACTAAGGATCCTTATAAAATAATTTTGAGACCGGTGATTACGGAAAAAAGCACTTGGTTAAAGGAAAAAAATAGAGAAATCTGCTTTGAGGTCGATCCAAATGCAAACAAAATAGAGATCAAGGAGGCGGTTGAAGCTCTATTTAAAGTTAAAGTGGATAGAGTCAGAGTCATAAGTAAAAAAGGAAAGAAAAGAAGGGTTGGCCGGAGCGAGGGTAAAAAGAAGGATTGGAAAAAAGCCTATCTTAAGATAAAAGAAGGCGAAAAAATGATTGAATATTTCGAGGCTGTTTAAAATGGGCGTTAAAACTTACAGACCAACCACGTCAGGAATGCGTCATAGAACCGGGTTGACTTACAGTGAGCTGACCACCGATAAACCTTATAAGCCGCTACTGACACCATTAAAGAAAACCGGGGGAAGAAATTCTTCTGGGAAAATTTCTATCCGTCACCGGGGCGGAGGGCATAAAAGAGCCTATCGTATTATTGATTTTAGGAGAGATAAGCTCAATGTCCCAGGAATAGTGGAAACCATCGAGTATGATCCCAACCGCACCGCATTTATTTCATTGATAAAATATGCAGATGGAGAGCGGCGATATATTTTAACTCCGCTGAATTTAAAAGTCGGTCAATCGATCATATCCTCAGATAAACAGGTTGATGTGCTTCCGGGTAATACTATGCCCCTCCGGTTTCTTCCTCTCGGGACTATTGTTCATAATGTGGAACTCAGAAAAGATAAAGGTGGGCAGATGGCAAGGTCTGCAGGTTCTTCTGTGCAGATTTTAGCCAAGGAAGGGGATTATGCCCAATTAAGGCTGCCTTCCTCAGAGATAAGAATGGTTCATCTTAGTTGTAAAGCAACGGTTGGACAGCTGAGCAATCCGGATCATCAAAATATATCCATTGGAAAAGCGGGAAGAATAAGATGGAAGGGACGGAGACCCCATGTCCGGGGAACTGCCATGAATCCCATAGACCACCCCCATGGTGGAGGAGAAGGTAAAGCTAAAGGCGGGCGTAATCCTGTATCGCCGACTGGACAGCCGACCAAAGGATTCAAGACCCGGAGAAATAAGAGAACACAGCAGTTTATAATCAAACGAAGGAGTAAATAATTATGGGAAGGTCGATAAAAAAAGGACCATATATCTCGGAAAAAATTCAAAAAAAGATTGACTCCATGGCCTCCCAGAGAGAAAAACGGCAGGTCATAAAAACTTGGTCCCGACGGTCGACAATTACGCCGGAAATGGTCGGTTTAACCATAGCAGTGCATAATGGAAAAAAATTCATTCCGGTTTTTATAACGGAAAATATGGTAGGACATAAACTTGGGGAATTTTCCCCGACCAGGACATTCAAAGGTCATACCTCGAAGACAGCCAGGACTATCAGGATGAAAAAGTAAAATGAATGAAGACATAACTAAATATAAAGCTTCAGGAAAGTACATGCGTATTTCACCGCAGAAATGCCGTTTGATCACAGATCTTATCAAAGACAGATTTGTAGGAGAGGCTCTCACTATCCTTCAATACTCCAGAAAGAAAAAGCCGAGTAAAATAGTTGAAAAAGTACTTAGATCAGCGGTTGCCAATGCACAGCAGAGAGATCCCAATGTTGATGTAGATAATCTTTTTATTACGGAAACTTTTGTAAATGAGGGGCCAATGTGGAAGAGATTTCGGGCAGCTCCCCAGGGAAGAGCTGTCCGGATATTAAAGCGAACCAGTCACGTTCATATAATTTTAGAGGAAAAAAAAGGGAGATAAAAAGTGGGCCAGAAGACACATCCTTTCGGATTTAGACTTGGGTTTAATAAACAGTGGAGTTCTCGATGGTTTTCCAAAGGTTCGGAATATAAGCGTATGGTTTATGAAGATCTGAAAATGAAAGAGATCATCAAGGATCGTTATAAACATGCCGGAATTTCTGAAGTCGCGATCGAACGGGTCGGACCAAAAGTACGTGTTATTATCCAAACAGCCCGGCCGGGGATCGTGATCGGCCGGGGAGGAAAGGAGATCGAAGTCCTAAAAAATTCTCTCCAGGAAATCGTCGACAGGGAGATATATGTAGATATCAGGGAAGTGGATAAGCCTGAATTGAATTCTCTCCTGGTTGCTCAAGGGATCGCGGTTCAGTTAGAAAAAAGGATCGCCTATCGAAGAGCCATGAGAAGGGCCGTGGATATGGCCATAAAAATGGGAGCTAAAGGGATAAAGGTAATGTGTTCAGGAAGGTTGGGTGGTGTTGAGATTGCCAGGTCCGAATGGTATCTAAGGGGAAGGCTTCCCTTGCAGACATTAAGGGCCGATATTGATTATGGCTTTACCGAAGCATTCACCACATATGGCCAGATCGGGATAAAAGTATGGATCTACAACAGTGATGTTGAAAAAACAACTATGACATCCCAGACAGTTGAGGAAATAGAGGAGATTTAAAGATGTTGATGCCGAAGAAAGTTAAGTTTCGTAAACAGCAAAGAGGAAGGATGAGAGGAAAAGCTTATAGAGGCGGCACTCTTTCATTCGGCGAATATGGATTACAGGCACTTGAGCCATGCTGGCTTACTGCCAGACAGATCGAAGCAGGGCGTATTGCCATCACCCGGTATGCCAAGAGAAAGGGAAAGTTGTGGATAAGGGTGTTCCCGTGGAAACCAGTAACCAAGAAGCCGACCGAAGTCAGAATGGGTAAAGGGAAAGGAGACCCTGAGTTTTGGGTAGAGGTCGTGAAGCCGGGCAGGATCTTATTTGAAGTTGAAGGAGTTCCTGAAGATGTCGCCAAGGAAGCGATGAGGTTGGCTGCGCATAAACTTCCGATCAAAACCAGATTTATTTCAAGAGAATTTAAGGATTTAAGATGAAAGCAACAGAAATTAGAGAATTATCTGATGATGAGCTTATTACCAAAGAATCAGAATTGAAAGACCAGTTGTTTAAACTAAAATTCCAGCACACCCTTGGTCAGCTTGAAAATGCCTTGAAGCTCAAGGCAGTAAAGAAAGATATAGCAAGGATTAAAACCATACTTAACGAAAAGAAAAAAGGAATTGAAAAGGAATGAACAACCATCAAGTGCGAAAGACAACAAAGATCGGTGTCGTTATCGGAAATAAAATGAAAAAGACTGTTTCTGTGCTGGTAGAACGACAGGTCAGGCACCCCCTGTACAAAAAGACCATCAAAAGAAAAAAGAAATTCCTTGTCCATGATGAATATGAAAAATGCAGAGTGGGTGATGTGGTTAAGTTTGTCGAAACTCGACCTATCAGCAAGCGAAAGAAGTGGAGAATCGAGGAAATTATAGGTCTGACTCCAGCCGAGAATAAAAATGAGATTGAAGGAAAAAAAGAATGATCCGGTCAGAAACAATTCTGAAAGTTGCTGATAATTCTGGTGCAAGGAAAATATTGTGTATCACTCCTTTGGGGGGAGGTGTTGGTAAAACCGCTTCTATAGGGGATATTATTTCAGCTTCTGTGAAAGAGGCAGATCCGGAAAGCAAGATCCCCAAAGGAAAAGTAGTCCGTGCGGTGGTCGTTAGGACTAAAAAAGAAATGAGGCGTAAAGATGGATCTTTCATCCGTTTTGACGAGAATGCCGCGGTTATCATAGACAAGCAAGGTGAGCCGGTAGGAACCCGTGTTTTTGGTCCTGTGGGGAGAGAACTAAGAGAAAAAAAATTCATGAAGATAGTATCTCTTGCTCCGGAGGTTATATGATGAAAAAGAACTTGAAAATAAGAAAAAATGATACAGTTATTGTTATCAGTGGAAAGGATCGCGGAAAAACCGGTAAGGTTTTAAGAGTTATTCCTGAAAAAAATAAAGCGGTGGTCGAAAAAATTAATTTTAGTAAAGAGTTCATCCGACGCGACCAGAGTAAAAATGTCCAGGGTGGAATCATGGAGAAAGAAGCACCCA